>CAMCJC010000128.1 GCA_945875065.1 uncultured Propionibacteriaceae bacterium
TCATCGACGAGGTGGCGGCGCTCGCCGAGACTGAGGACATCAAGGAAGACCTCCTGGAGCGCCGGGACGCCCTCCCGGTCACGAAGCGGGCCGATAACCGAGGCGAGGGAATCGCCGAGGCCGAGCGCCTCGAACAATTCGGCGGTGCGGTGCGGGTCGCGGAAGCCGACGAGCGCCTTGAAGGGGGTGAGCGCGACGATCGCCTCGGGTTTGGGCCAGTCGTCCTTGAACGACCGCTCGGCTGCGGTCAACGGGACGCCCAGCAGAGACTCGCGGGCGTGACCGTCGCGGGCTTGTGCCCTCGTCGGGTGGGCCTGGAGGCTGAGCGGCGTGGCGGCGGATAGGATCTTGATCAAAAATGGCAGGCGGATGCCGAACGTCTCCAGGCAGGCGGCACCCAACTGCTCGGGATGGTCGGCCAGATGCGCCGACAATGTTCCGCCGTCGTCGGTGGGGGAGTCGCCCAAGGGATGCGCGCCGAACCACTGCTCAGCCCATGGGGTGCCGTCGCTCTCGATTCCCAACAGGTGAGCGATCGAGTCAGTGGTGCCCCAGGCGTAGCTCTGGCGCACGCCGCCTAGCTCCAGCATCCGTTTCCTCCTACCAGGACTGCCCAACCAGTGAACCGGCAACCTTGCTGTATCTCAAGTCTGCACGTCCAATCCCTCGCATGTTAGGTGGTGGAATGACAACGGTGTCATTAACGACCGGGCAGACGCGTAACATGGCCTCATGACCCAGGCACTCATCCAGAACCAGCTCTCCGAGCGCGACATGGCCATGTTGGACTTCGAGGAACGCTGGTTCGCTCTGGACGTGCCGAAGGATCAGGGGATCATGGAACGTTTCGGATGCTCCGCGACCCGCTACTATCAGCGCCTAAACGACCTCCTCGACGACCCCGCCGCCCTCGGCTACAAGCCGCTGCTCGTCAAGCGGCTGCGTCGCCTTCGCGCCCAGCGGCAGGCCGCGCGTTCTGCGCGTCGCCTCCACACCTGACCAGGCCCCCAAGGGCTCGCCAGGTTTCCCGCCACGGCCGCGTCGGCACGGCCCGGTAGCCGCCGGCCTCAAGCCCAGCCTGGACCTCGAAGAAGCATGCGGCGGCACGGTCGCCGGTTCGCAGCCAGCTCCAGCCCATCATCGCTAGGTAGATCGGGATGAACGGCAGTCCCAGGCAATACGCGTACTGCCAGGCGTGCTGCGCCTCGTGCGCCGCGACCTGTGGGTTACCGCGTTCCAGGTCAGCCAGGGTTTGCCTCGGAATCAGCACCACCGAGCCGACCGTGATCGCGCCGGCCGGTAGCGGGATACGCGACGACTCGCCCCAGATCAGGCCGTCGCGAAAACGCAGCCGGGGACACGTTGCCAGGGCGAGCGCCAGACCAAGCGGCGTGCTGAGGTTGCACCAGTTCGCCAGATTCCTAAACAGCATGCCCCCAAAGCCTACAGATTCCGCGCCTTGCCGGCGGGGGTGTTGGCACTCTTTGCTTAGAGTGCTAACTTGGAGCCTGGCACTCGGACCCTACGAGTGCTACCGGAAGACTGGTGAGGCTTAAGGCCGTCCGTCGCGGGCACCGTGCCTTCCACGCGAACTTGAGAAGATCCGGGGTCCGCCCCGGCAGGACGGGAGGACTCCCGAAACACCATGGCAAAACTCATTGAATTCAACGAAGAGGCCCGCCGCGGGCTCGAGCGTGGGATGAACACCCTCGCTGACGCGGTGAAGGTCACCCTCGGTCCCAAGGGCCGCAACGTCGTGCTGGAGAAGAAGTGGGGCGCCCCCACGATCACCAACGACGGCGTGTCGATCGCCAAGGAGATCGAACTCGACGACCCGTACGAGAAGATCGGCGCCGAGCTGGTCAAGGAGGTCGCTAAGAAGACCGACGACGTTGCTGGCGACGGCACCACCACCGCCACCGTCGTAGCCCAGGCGATGGTCCGCGAGGGGCTGCGCAATGTCACCGCCGGCGCGAACCCGATGGCCATCAAGAAGGGCATCGAGACCGCCGTCGCCGCGATCTCCGCGGAACTGTCCGCGATGGCGATCGACGTCGAGACCAAGGAGCAGATCGCGGCCACCGCGTCGATCTCCGCCGCCGACGCCTCCGTGGGTGAGATCATCGCTGAGGCGATGGACAAGGTCGGCAAGGAAGGCGTCATCACCGTCGAAGAGTCGAACACATTCGGCCTCGAGCTGGAACTCACCGAGGGCATGCGCTTCGACAAGGGCTACATCTCCCCGTACTTCGTCACCGACGCGGAGCGCATGGAGGCGACTCTCGACGACGCGTACGTCCTGATCGTCAACTCCAAGGTTTCCTCGCTCAAGGACCTCCTGCCCGTGCTTGAGAAGGTTATGCAGGCCGGCAAGCCGCTGCTCGTGGTGGCCGAGGATGTCGAGGGCGAGGCGCTGGCGGGCCTGATCGTCAACAAGATCCGCGGCACCTTCAAGTCGATCGCGGTCAAGGCCCCGGGCTTCGGCGATCGCCGCAAGGCCATGCTCGGCGATATCGCCATCCTCACCGGCGGCCAGGTGGTCTCCGAGGAGGTCGGCCTGTCGCTCGACGGCGTCACCTTGGACCTGTTGGGCACCGCTCGCCAGGTCATCGTCACCAAGGACGAGTGCACCATCGTCGACGGGGGCGGCGACCAGGCCCAGATCGAGGGCCGCGTCACCCAGATCCGTCGAGAGATCGAGAACTCCGACTCCGACTACGACCGCGAAAAGCTCCAGGAACGCCTCGCCAAGCTGGCCGGCGGCGTTGCCGTCATCAAGGTCGGCGCGGCCACCGAGGTCGAACTGAAGGAGCGCAAGCACCGCATCGAGGACGCCGTCCGTAACGCGAAGGCGGCCGTCGAGGAAGGCATCGTTCCCGGCGGCGGCGTGGCGCTGCTGCAGGCCTCCAAGACCGCTAAGGTCGAGGGCCTGACCGAAGACGAGCAGGTCGGTGCCGCCATCGTGCTGGCCGCGGCCCAGGCTCCGCTGCGCCAGATCGCGACGAATGCCGGCCTTGAGGGCGGAGTCGTGGCTGAGAAGGTCGCGGGGCTACCGAAGGGTCAGGGCCTCAACGCCGCTACCGGCGAGTACGTCGACATGGTCAAGGCCGGGATCATCGATCCGGCGAAGGTGACCCGCTCTGCCGTGCAGAACGCGGCCTCCATCGCGGCCCTGTTCCTGACCACCGAGGCCGTCATCGCTGACAAGCCTGAGAAGGCCCCCGCCGCCGGCGGAGCCCCGGGCATGGACGAGATGGGCGGCATGGGCGGCTTCTGAGCCGCTCCGGCATCAGCTGACGGCGGGGTCTCCTTCGGGGGAGGCCCCGCCGTCAACGTTCGCCCCTCCAGCCACGCGATCAGTGGGCAGTGGCCTCACCGATGCCGAGGCCGCGCTCGGACAGCTTGCTGGGCTAGGCGCGGTCATCACGGACCCGCCATCCTTATCGGCCCGTGCGCCACCCGGGAGGCGATCGCGAGCTCTCGCATCGAAGGAACTCAGGCATCCCTGTCTGACGTCCTTCAGGCGGAGATCACGACCGAGGATGCCCCTCGCGTGACGTGAGGGAAGTCAACGCCCACCTCCGCGCGACGCGCCTGGCCAACGAGCTCAGCAACGACCTCCCCGTGCTCGAAGCGCCGATGGACTATTCGGCCAACCATGTCGACTGACACGTCATCCTTTGCCCGCCGCCTGTGTCACCAACACCGGCTCCTGGCTCAAAGACTCTCTCATGACATGCCCTGAGGGAGGGAGGATTGAAGCGTCCTGGGTTGGGTTCCGGGGGAGTATGGGTACCCTGGGCCGGGTGCTGCAGCCTCGACCCGCCCGAAAGTCCGGCACGCTCGTGTTGCTGGCGGTCTCGCTGGCGTTGCAACTGTGGGCGCTGTACAAGCCCGGCTCCCCAGGGCCGGAACAGCTGCCGTTCCCACACGCCGACAAGGTGGTCCACTTCGTGCTGTTCCTGCTGCCCGCCGTCGCGTTGGCCCGGTTGCGGGCGCCGCGCTGGGCGCCGTGGCTGCTCGTGGCCCATGCCCCGCTCAGCGAGGCGATCCAGAGCCTGATCCCGCACCGCGGAGTCGACCCGCTCGACATCGTCGCGGATGTGGTCGGCATCGCCGTCGGCTGTTGGCTGGGGCGACGGCCCGGCCAGCCAGCCGACTAGAGCCCCGGCTGCCGAAGCGTGTCCGGTCACGGCAGACTGATCCCATGAGTCTTCTGGAAGTCATCGCGCTCCACGCCGACGACGCCCGGCGTGCCGAAGAGGGCGGCGCCGACCGCATCGAGTTGCTCGGGACCTTGGCCGAAGACGGCATGTCGCCCGAGCCGGAGCAGGTCGAGTGGGCCCGGCGCGCCACATCGATCCAGATCCGGCCCATGGTGCGGCTGCGCCCCGGCTTCCGCACCGATGGCGGCGAGTTCGTGCGTCTCAAGGGGCTCATCGCGTCCTATCTCGACGCGGGGGCCGACGGCGTCGTCTTCGGCTTCCTGAACGGCCACGCCGGCATTGATCTCGAGGTCTGTGGAGCGCTCGCGGGCGACGGCGACTGGCCCTGGACCTTCCACCGGGCCGTCGACCACTGCCTCGATCTCGACGACGCCTGGGAAGCCCTGCTGACGCTGCCGCGCCTCGACCAGGTCCTGACCGCCGGTTCGGTCCGGGGCGTCGAGCACGGTCTTGAGGACCTGCTGCGCCTAGCCCGCGATCCGCGCGTTGCGTCGCTGATGATGGCCGGCGGGGGTCTGCACCCCGAGCACGTCCCGTGGCTGGTGCGTGCCGGTGTCCGGTCATTCCACATTGGCAGCCCGGCCCGTCCCGGCGGCAGCTACAAGGCGTGGGTCGACGCGGACCTCGTGCGGACCTGGCGCGAGCTCATCGACGAGCAGGTCGCGCACGCCCGGGAGCGACGGGTGTGAGGCGGGTCAAGCGCCGCAGCGGGGCACGGGTGCTGCTGGTAGCCGGCGGCGACGTCCTGCTGCTCCGCGATTCTGACCCCGGGGTGCCGGAGTTCTCCTGGTGGGTCAGTCCTGGGGGCGGTTTGGAGTCGGACGAGGAACCGGTGGCTGGGGCGTGCCGGGAACTCGCGGAGGAGACCGGCCTCGACCTGCTTCCTGATCGGCTCCGGCTCGTCGGGCGGGGGACCGCTGTTCACGGGTACTCGGACCGCATCTTGATCCAAGACGAGGTGTTCTTCAGGGCGGAGGTCGCGCGATTCACGCCCTCGACGGCCGGCTGGACCGCCTCGGAACAGCAGCGGCTCAAGGGCTTCAGCTGGTGCTCGACGACGCCGCTGCCGGAGGGGGTGTGGCCGCAGCGGTTGGCGGAGTTGCTGGAGGCTGTAGCGCCCGTCGATCTCGGGTGCTACGAAGCGTCCAGCGTGCCGCTGAGTAGCGTCGAATGGGGCCTCACCGGTTGCGGTTGAGCACCCACGAGAGCGCCCCGACGGCAAAGGCACCGCTCATCCACCGCACGATGTCGGCGATCGCCTCGAAGGTGCCGATCGCGCCTGCCAACCAAACCAGCACGCCAATGACGATGGCTCCCCAGCCCAGCTGCCGCCCCACCGGCGTAGTGCGCAATAGCAGGATGCCCGCCACCGAGTACAGGTAGCAGGCCCCCATGGGAACCAAGATCGCCATCGCGAAGATCGCCACCGTGATCCACACGAGCGTGCGCTGCTGGTCGGTCAGGTGCGGCTGGACGGGCGGACCCCACGGCTCGGCGATGCCCTGGTCCGGTGGGGCCAGGCGCTGCGCCGGATCCGGCGGTGGGAGGTCGACCCCGGCGTGCGCGCCGCTGAGGACGATCGGGTAACGCGGATCGCCCGCCGGTTGCCCGGTGTGGGCCGTCAGCAGCGCCGAGGAGACTTCGAACGGCATAGTCGGGTTACGGCGCACGGTGGTCGGGGCGCCCAGCTGTTCCAGCGGTAGTGCGGGGGCGGTGGCAGCGAAGTCGGCGGGCGCCGGGGCGGGTCCGGAAGTCGGTGACCGATATGGCTCGGCGTGCGGCAGTGGATCCACCTCGGGGGTCGCGAACCCGTCGGGTCGCTCAATGGGGGCGTAGGCCGCGCCGTCGGTCCAGGAAGCCATGGCGTCAACCCTAGCCGGTCGATGTGCACCTACGCTGAGCGTTTGAGCGTCCCTACCGATCGAGAGATGCTGCGCGAAAATTGCGCGAGTATTGTTCATTATGCGTGGTAAATGCGCAATTTTGGCTGTTCTTTTGAAGGGATTCGTGATGGAAGTTGTCATCTGTTCCGACGAACAGCAGGTTGGCCGGGTCGCAGCCGAGCGCGTCATCAAGCGACTGGCCGGGATCACGACGCCCGTGCTCGGGCTCGCGACCGGGAGCTCCCCGATCGCCCTCTACGCCGAGCTGGCCCGCCGCGCCGAGAACGGCGACGTCGATCTCTCCCACGGCCTAGGTTTCGCCCTAGACGAGTACGTCGGCATCGCCCCTACCCACGAACTCAGCTACCGCGACACCATCCGCCGTACCGTCGTCGAGCCGCTGCGCATGTCGCCGGCGCGCGTCCGCGTTCCCGACGGCAACGCCGCCGACCTGAAGGCCGCCGCCGACGAGTATGACCGCGCCATCCGTGAAGCCGGGGGTGTAGACGTCCAGATCCTCGGCATCGGCGGCAACGGGCACATCGGCTTCAACGAGCCGACCTCCTCGTTCGGTTCTCGCACCCGCGTCAAGACTCTCACTCAGCGCACCCGGGACGACAACTCTCGTTTCTTCGCCACGGGGGAGAAGGTTCCGACGCACTGCGTCACCCAAGGACTCGGCACGATCATGGAAGCCCGCCACGTGGTCATGGTCGCCACCGGGGCGCACAAGGCCGACGCCGTCGCCGCGATGATCGAGGGTCCCGTCGCGGCGATGTGCCCCGCCTCCATCCTCCAGTTCCACCCCAGCGTGCTCGTGGTGATTGACGAGGCGGCCGCCTCGAAGCTGACCTGCGCAGACTATTTCCGGCACATCGAGGACCACCGCGCGGAGGTCGGCGCCTGAGGGGCTTTGGTGGCCGATTCGGCGCGGTCTTTGGCACGATAGGATGGCCTGCCAACACCTAGACCAGAAAGACCAGTGCCATGCCCACGGGAAAGGTCCGCTTCTTCGACGCCGACAAGGGA
>CAMCJC010000129.1 GCA_945875065.1 uncultured Propionibacteriaceae bacterium
GAAGTCCGGGTGGGGCGCGAACTGGGCCCTGATGACTAGCGGCGTCGCCGAGCCGGTGCTGTACCTCCTCGCGATGGGGCTCGGGCTAGGCACTTTGATGGGTCAGGCGGAGGGTGCGACGTCGTACGCGGCCTGGATCGCGCCGGCGTTGCTCGCGACCTCCGCCATGACCGGGGCGGTCATGGACACCACCTGGAACGTGTTTGCAAAGCTGAAGTTCGACCGCATCTACGAGGCGATGCTAACTACGTCGCTGACCCCACTGGATGTCGCGCTGGGCGAGATTATCGTCGCCCTAGTCCGCGGGGGCAGCTACGCGACAGCGTTCGTGGGGGCGATGACGGCGATTGGCCTGGTCGGCTCGTGGTGGGTGCTGGCCGCGATCCCCGCCTGCCTGCTGATCGCGTTCGGGTTCGCGGCCCTCGGCATGGCGGCGACGTCGTTCGCGACCACCTTCCAGCAGATCGACTGGATCTGGGTGCTGCTCATGCCCATGTTCCTGTTCTCCGGCACGTTCTACAGCGTCGACGTCTATCCGGCGTGGATCGCGGCGGGGGTGAAATGCCTGCCGCTGTGGCACGGCATTGAGATGATGCGCGACCTCACATCCGGCGCGATCTCCTGGGCGACCGCCGGTCACGCCGCCTACTTCGTGGCGCTCGCCGCCGTCGGCACCTGGGTGGCGTCGACGCGGATCAAGGCGCTATTCCTGAGATAGGTCGCTGAGAAGCGCTTCGACCTGCGACGCCGCACCACCTCGCCATCACCTCGCCGAGCGCTCAGCCCCCGCGCCCTAAGGGGCACGAATCGCCGTTTCAGATGAACGGGACGGTTCGCGACTAGGGCGTTTGCGCCTCGCGTTCACCTAGCCCGGCGATTCGTGCACGCCCCCCGGAGGGTTCAGGAGGAGCGCGGCGCGAAGTCGTCCTCGCTGAACGAACCCGACAGCAGGTCGACCGCCCGCGAGAGCGTGATCTCCTCCGCCTGGTAGGCACGGATCACCGCCCGCGCGTAGGACCTCGGGTAGGTCGTGGCCTCCAGGTCCCGCGGGACCTCCAGGCCGTGCTCCACGACGTTGGACCGGTACAGTCGCAGGGCCGCGACCTGCTGGGCCACCGGTTCGGGCGCGATGTGCGTCTCAATTAGGCGGCGGCCGAGGGTAGCCGGGTCGACCCCGTACTTCGCGGCCAGGCGCAGCGCCGCCAAGTGCACGTTGTCGGCGGCGAGGTGCCAGTCGTCGGTGAGGGGCTTGGTCGGGAGTAGGAAGGCGCGGGCGGCCTGGTCCAGGCGTTTGGCGTGCCGATCGTCCGCATCAATGCGACAGTCCGGTTGGTAGCGGTCGCCGACGAGGTGGTGCATCAGCAGGTGCGCGGCGGCCATTCGGCGATTCGCGGGCGGGCGCGAGCTGTTGACCAGACCCACGCCGATGCCACTGCCAAAGATCGACGCAGCGTCGGCGTCGTCGCCCAGCTCGCGAGAGCTGACGAGCAAGCCCAAGCCCTCGCAGGTCGCGACGATGTCGCCGACGGGGCGGTCACCCAGCCCGGCGAGCTCCCGCGTCTCGTGGCCAAGGACCTCGGCGGCCTCCGGCATAATCGGCCGGGCGAACCGGCGCGGCCGCCGAGGCGCTTCCAAAAGCCCTAACCGGCAAACGAATGCGGTGTTCCCCTCGAGCAGCTCGAGGTGGTATTCCAAGTCCGAGTTGTGCCGCCTGGCGGCGCGGTGCGCCGCTATGTCGTCGGAGGGGATCGACAGCAGCCAGCTGATGCCGCGGTCGAGCGCCTGGGCCAGGTCGACCAGATCAAGCGCGGAGAGCCGATGCTCGCCGGCCTCGAGCTGGGCGAGGGTCGCCCGGTCCATCCCGAGCGTTTTCGCGAGCTGTGCCTGCGTCAGCCCCTTCGTGTTCCGCGCCTGGGCGATACGCCGCCCGATGTCCGCACTGTCCATGGTCAAGATTGTGTCGCACCGCCTTTCCGGACAGCCCACCTCCCTCCACGTGCGAAACTTGCTTCATGTCGTCGTACCTGCTGCTGCGCAACCCGTCGGCCAACCGCGTCTACGCCGGCGAGGCCGCGCCGCTGACCGCCGCCGAGCTGGAACTCACCGCCCCGTTCGCATCCGAAATCGAGCAGGCAAGCGTCGCCGGCGTCGACTACCTCGCTTTTGCCGCCGATAATCTCAGCCGCGACGATCTGCGGATCCTCGCCTCACAGTCCGCGGCGTTCGCACTTTTTCGCCGCGACGGCGACGCCCTGTACCCGGTAACGCTCCCCCGCGTCGACCTCCTCGACGACGACCTGGTCACCATCCCGAAGTACCAGGGCAAGACCAACGAGCAGTTCACGAGGCTGCTGCTGAATGTGACGCTCGCCGTGTGCACCCGGCCGGCGCCATTCCGTGTTCTCGACCCGATGGCTGGCCGCGCCACCACCTTGTCGACGGCGCTGCTCGCCGGGTGCGACGCGTTCGGCGTCGAGTCCGACGACAAGGCCTTCGACGCTACCGCCGCCTTCTACAAGACCTACCTGAGGCGGAAGCGCCTCAAGCACACCGCCGACGTCGCCCCGGTCCGTCGCGACGGCCGCTCCATCGGTCGCCGCCTCGACGTACGCATCAAGCTGGAGCGCCGCGAACTCATCGCGACGCTGTTCACCGGAGATGCCCGCGACTCCGGCTCTCTCTACGGCAAGAAGCGGTTCGACGCGGTGGTCACCGACGCGCCGTACGGCGTGGTCCACGGTGCCGGCTCGGGCGGCAAACGGTCGCGTACGCCGGCGAAGCTGCTAGCTGAGACCATCCCCGTGTGGGCCGGCCAGCTGCACCCAGGCGGTGCGCTCGGCCTCAGTTGGAACACCCTCGGTCTGCCCCGCGAGGACCTCGCCACGCTCCTGGCCGAAGCCGGCCTGGACGTTCAACAGGGCGGGGCCTGGGAGCGGTTCGCGCACCGCGTCGACTCGTCGATCCGGCGCGACTTGATCGTCGCCGTCAAGCCGAAGCCGGCGCAGGAGGACTAGAGTCTTGCCATGCGACGACTCGTGCTGATGCGCCACGCCAAGACGCAGGGCAGCAACCCCAACGGCGACCACGCCCGCGAACTGCTGCCCAGCGGCGTCCAGGACTCCCAAGAGATGGGAAAACTCCTAGCCAACCTAGGTTTGGACTTCGCCTTGGTGTCGACTGCGACGCGCGCCCGCCAGACGTTCATGGCCCTCGGCCTCGGAATCGAGGCGGAATACCTGGATGCCCTGTACTACGACGGCACCGACTCGCTTCTGCGGTTCATCTCCGAGGTTGACCCGGGGGTGACCGGGCTGCTGGTCCTCGGCCACGCCCCCACCATCCCGGCGCTGGCCGCGCAGCTCAGTTACGCCTCCGACCGGAAAGCCGCGGACAGAATGCAGTGTTGGTTTCCCACGGCGACATTCACCGAGTTCACATTCGAAGGCGAATGGACGTCGTTGGCCCCGTTCGAGCTGGAGCACGTCAAGCTGGAGCGCATTGAGCGCGGCTAACGCGGAAAGGTCGCGAACAGCTTGCCGAAGGTAGCCCGGGTGCGGTCGGCGAGGGGCTTGAACTCGGTCAGCTCGAAGCGGCCGCGCCCCACTTTCCACAGCCCGACGACCCGGCCGCCGCTGACCGCGCTCTTCTGGAACACCCCGTTGTTGCCGGGCACCAGCTTCACGTGTTCGGCCTGGGTCATCGCGAACAGGCGGTCCTGGTAGCCGAGGATGAACTCGTCGAAGCCCGGCAGCAGCATCGGACGGGACGCGGACCGCCCCGCCTGAGCGATCTCGTCGCGCAGGCCGGGCCGGGCCCAGCGGTCGTCGGGCCACTGTTCGAAGTCTCCCGAAAGGACGGCGTGGGCGCGACGGATCTGGGTTATCGGCAGCTTGGACCACCACGCGAAGTCCCTAATGGTCGCGGGTCCGTGCGAGGTGAGGTAGCGGCGCAGCAGCTCGACGGTGGCGGCGTCTCGATCACCGTTGAAACGGCTCTCCAGGTCGGAGCCAGCCGGCAGCCACGACGCGGCGAGCACGACGTGGTGGTCGCCGTCGACGATCGGTCCGTAGCACAGCCGCCCGCCCACCACGTGGCGGAAAACGAGGTGGTAGCCGTCGCCGGGCTCGCGCAGCAGGTCGGCGGCCTCCCACGCGGCTAGGAGATCGGCGCGCGAGATCGGTCCAGCCTCAAGGATCTGCTCCGCGATCTCCGCCGAGAGCCGCAAGCGCTGGTCCTCCAGGCCACGGTTCCGCGATCGTCGCTCGACCTCCCTGGCCTGCGCCGTCGAGCACAGCTCGGTGATCCAGCGGGCGTCGGCGGCGGGCAGTGCGAACAAGGTGCCGCGCATCGGGTAGCCGCGCACCACCTCGCCCCGCGCGAACGCAGCCAGGACATCGTCGAGCCCGCCGGTGGTGCGCAGCGCAAGCGATGCCAGCACACCCGGAAGGTCCTGGCCCTGGAGCGCACCGAACGTAGCCGCGACCTCCCCCGCCCCGGCGAATGGGCGTGTAACTAGGCCTTGGGCGACGAGGCGGGCGCGGCCGAGCGCAGCGTCAACCATCAGTTCGTACCGCGCATCAGGCGGCTGCTGGAACCATCGCCGAGCTGTTCTAGGGCGAGTCGGCCAACCATCTGCTGGTTGGTGGTGGCTCGCTCGGACCGGCCGCGGGTCAAGAAGCTGACGAACCAGTGCAGCAGGGTCGACAGCCGCTGCTTGAAACCCGCGATGTACAGCAGGTGCAGCACCAGCCACGCTGCCCACGCTAGGAACCCGGTCAGCTTCAGCTTGCCGGCGCTGACCACGGCCGAGAAACGGGAGATCGTCGCCATGGAGCCCTTGTCGAAGTACTTGAATGGCTCGGCGGGCCGCTGGCCGGCGGCGTCGCCGCGGATCGCCTTGGCCGCGTACTTGGCGCCCTGGATCGCGCCCTGGGCAACGCCGGGGACACCGTCGACGGCCGCGAGGTCGCCGATGACGAACACCTCCGGGTGCCCGGGCAGCGTCAGATCCGCAGCGACCTTCACACGCCCAGCCCGGTCTACCTCCGCGCCGGCTTGCTCGGCGATCGCGGCGCCGAGAGGGCTTCCTGCGACGCCCGCGGCCCACACCTTGCACACCGTCTCCAAGCGCTCGGTGGAACCGTCGGCGCGTTTGACGGTCAGGCCGCTGCTGTCGACGTCGGTGACGATCGTGTCGGTCCACACCTCGACGCCGTGCCGCTCCAGCGACCGGCGTGCCACACCGCCGAGATCCTCGCCGAACGAGGGCAGCACCCGCGGCCCGCCCTCGATCAGCACGACGCGCGCCTGCTTCGGGTCGATGCGGCGGAACTCACCGACCAGGGTCTTTGAGGCAAGTTCGCGAATCTGGCCGGCCATCTCGACGCCGGTAGGGCCGGCTCCGACGACGGCGAAGGTCAGTAGGCGAGAGACGTCGCTTCCCGATTCCTCGCCCTCGGCGAGCTCGAAGGCCCCGAAGATCCGGGCGCGGATCTCGAGGGCGTCGTCGATGGTCTTCATGCCCGGCGCATAACGGGCGAAGTGGTCATTGCCGAAGTACGACTGCCCGGTGCCGGCTGCGACGATGAGGTAGTCGTAGGCGGTCTCGTGGTGGCGGTCGTGGAAGCGCCAGTGCACTTTGCGGGCGGCGATGTCGATGCTCTCCACCAGACCGAGCTGCACGGACGCGTTGCGGACGCCCCGCAGGATCTCGCGGGTCGGCGGCGCGATCTCACCCTCGCTGAGGATGCCCGTCGCAACCTGGTACAGCAGCGGTTGGAACAGGTGATTGGTGGTGCGCGCGATCATCGTCACGTCCACGTCGGCGCCCTTCAACGCCTTGGCGGCGAAAAGCCCACCGAAACCAGACCCGATTATGACAACATGAGGCTTGCGCATATGCGAATGATGCCATGACATGCGAGGCCGACGCCCGTCTCGCCCGTCAGCCGTCATGCCAGGGCATCAGATCAGGAACCGGGCCACGGCCGCCGCAACATCCTCCGCCGACCGGACGGCACCCTCCATGTAGCCGTTGAACTTCGGCGAATACTCCGCGCCGGCCCAGTACAGGCAGCCCTCCGGCGCCGCGAGGACCGGGCCGTTTGACGTCCAGATGCCAGGCGCGAAATGGGCGCCATGGCAGCCACCGGTGTATTCCTCGGCCGTCCAGTCGCGCTCGACATAGTCGATGGGGTTTCGCGCCTCCTCGCCGAAAGCGAGCACGGCGGAATCGATAAACGCCTGGCGACGCTCCTCAACCGTCTTGTTCGACAGCATGCCGGCCTCGGCTCCCTCGAAGAAGCCCATGAGGTGCCCGTGCGACGAGTTGGCGGTCGAGGTGTCAAACGTGACCCGCACCGCGCCCTCGTCGGCGCTGGACTGGCCGGACAGGCCACCGGACCGCCAGAATGGGCGCTCGTAGATCAGGAACGACTTGATGACGTTGCCCGCCGCGACCTTCTCCGCAGCCTCGGCCCGCCACGTCGGTAGCGCGGGGTCGTGTTCCAGGGCGACGGCGAGACGCGGCGGCAGCGTCGAGATGACGGCCCGTGTCTCGACCTCCTCGCCGGAGGCGAGCGTCAGCGCCGCCCCGTGGTGGTGCGAGACCTTCACCACCGGCTCGCCGAAGTGGATGATGTCTCCGAGGTCCTTCGCCAGGGCCTCGCACAGCGCAGCCATGCCGCCGTCGACGCGCTGCTGGTTGAGGCCGCCGTTGGTTGCGAGCATCGACTCGAGCTCCGGCCCAGAGTTGACCTGCCTCAGGCCTTCAAGAAGGGTCTCGCCTTCGGGCATCGGCCCGTACGCGGCGAGGTAGACCTCACCGAAACGCTCCTGAGCACCGGCGGTGCGTAGGTTGGTGCGAATCCAGCGTCGCAGATCCTGCTGAAGCCAGGCACCATTCGCCTCGACCCAGGCCGGGTCCTCCGCGAGTCGTTTCGCTAGGCGACGCAACCGCAGCAGCCCTTGGCTGAGATCGGAGATTTCAAACGGGGTCAGTGCGTGGGCGTCGGCCTTGGTGGGCACGGACATCGTGCGGCCGTGAATGCGTACCAGGAAACTGCCGCTGGTGGGCAACCCGATCGTC
>CAMCJC010000130.1 GCA_945875065.1 uncultured Propionibacteriaceae bacterium
CAAGGCCCGACAACCGGCGACTTGGTAGCTATCGAGCGGGAATGGATACAGCTCAAAGAAGCGCTGCATGAGGTCAGTCACGGCATCAAACTACCGGACTAAGGCACGAAAACGGTCAGGGCGCCCGGATCGGCCTCCACCACCACCGGAACCTCGCCGAGCTCCTCGCCGTCTCCCATGACGAACAGGCCGTCGCCGGCGATCTCGACCCGCCGCGCCCGCACCTGCTCGACCGCCGGGTGAGCGACGAACTTGCCCGAGTACATCGACGGCAACAGCCGCAACAGCACGGTGCGCGGCACCGGACCGACGATCGTTACGTCTAGCCAGCCATCAGCGGAATCCGCGCCGGGCGCGATCCGCATGCCGCCGCCGAACATTGAGGTGTTGGCGACCGCGACGAGCATCGCCTCCTGCCTGCGCTGCACCCCGTCGAGCATCAGGTCATAGTGCAGGGGCGAGAAGCTCGCTAGTTCGCGCAACGCGATATACCCGTAGGACAAGGGTCCGAATCGCACACGAATGCGGTTGGTGGCGCGGTTCACTCGCGCGTCATAGCCGGTGGAAACGACCGCTCCGACGTGTCGGGTCGGGAAAGTGGCGTTCGAGATTCTGGCCAGGTCGACGGTGCGGGTCTTGCCCGCGACGATCGCACCGACCGCCTCGTCGACGGTGCGAGGGACGCCGATACCGCGGGCGAAGTCGTTGCCCGTGCCTGCGGGGATGAGCCCGAGGGTCGTGACGGTGCCGGCGGCGGCATTGAGCCCGAGGTGAGCCATGCCGTCACCACCCATCACGAGCAGCGCGTCGCCCGGGCGGCTCTGGAGGGCCGCGGTACGGGTGAGTTTCTCGGCATCCGCCCAAGAATTGGAGGAAATGATGTTCAGATCGGCGGTTGGAATCTGGTCGCGTAGCCGTCTAGCCACCTTCGGAAGCATCCGACCGGCCCGACCACCACCCGAGCGCTCGTTGACCACGAGGGTCAGCAAGCGCGGCTTGGCTAGCTCGCTCACCGTCCGTCGTCCACGTCGATCTGGAACTCCTTGGCTGTGGTCTCCGAGATACCCTTGCGCTTGTCGAGCATCCGGCAGATGAGCTCAGCCAGGAAGAACAGCACGGTCACGGGGACAGCCATCGCAAGCATGGAGAATGGGTCGGTTGAGGGGGTCGCGATGGCCGCGAACACGAAGGAGCCGAAGAACACGCCCTTGCGCCATCGCTTGAGTTGATACCCCCTAACGATGTTCATGAGGTTCAGGGCGACGACGATCACCGGGAGCAGGAAGGAAGCCCCGAACACGAGGATGATCTTGAGCTCTAGCATCACGAACTCGGACATGTCCTGGTAGTTCATGACGCCTAGGCCGGTCGGGGTAAGGCTCAGCATCACCGCGATGCCTTTGGGCCATACGAAGTAGCCAAGGGCGCACCCGGCTAGGAACAGGGGGGTTCCCGCTCCAAGGAATGCCAGCGCATATTTCTTTTCCTTGGCGAGCAACCCGGGGGCGACGAACGCCCAGATCTGGTACATCCAGATCGGCGTGGTAAAAATCAGGCCGCACATGATCAGTACAACCACGCCGAGGGTGAACGGCCCGGTCACGCCGTTGTTGGCGAGCTGGAGCATCGCCTCTTCGTTGGCGGCTTGCACGTCGTTTCGAGCGACCGTATACGGGTGCATGATGAACAACACGAGCGGGCGGTAGAACACCGCCGACGCGGCGGCCGCCAGCACGAGCGCTAGGGCGGAAATGGTGACGCGGTAGCGGATCTCGCGCAGGTGATCGCCAAGCGACATGCTGCCGTCGGGGGCGTCCGCCTTCGGGGGGCGAAGCCAGCTCAGGCGACGCCGCTGGGGTTGCGCGGCTGGCTGCTGGGTCATGGGCTCAGTTCTGGGTACCGGTTTCCCGGGCGCGCAGGGCGTCCTCGCGGGCCTTGAGTTCGGCTTCCTTCACGGCCTGTTCGCGGGCCTCTAGCTCGCGCTGTCGACGAACAAGGTCGTCCTCAGTGGCGGTCTTGGTGTCGACGATCTCGGCTTCGACGACCTCCTCGGCGTCCTTTTTCTCAAGCTCGTCGGCGGACTTGACTTCCTCCTTGAACTCGCGGATGGAACGCCCCACCCCCTTGCCCAGCCCGGCGATACGGCTTCCGCCGAACAGGACCAATGCCACGACCAGGATGATGAGCAGTTCGGGCCATCCAAGACCAGCCATTAGTTCTCCCTAGAGTTTCCATGCTTATGTTCTCGGCAGTCTACTTGCCAGCGACAACCGTAGCCTCCCCACGTGCGGGGTTTGCACGTGGTCCGTCGAGCCGATTGGTCAGGACCTCGGCCTTCTCCGCGAGCCACAGGGGCGTGCAGTCCCCGGGCCTGGGGCAGCCGCGCAAGGCATCGCACCAGTGAATGCGACACGCCAGTCAGTCATGACGACGTCCCCGACTGTGTGTAATGGGCTAGGGCGGCGCGAGCCTCGGCGGCGGCCGCGTCGGCAATCTGGATGTCCGCGACGAAGGTCACGGCTGATCCGAGCCGTAGCAGCAGCGCGATCGCCCAATCACGCGAGCCGATCGGAAGGGTGATCCGCAACTCGTCGCCGACCGATTCGACGCCGCTGATCGGATAGTGGTCCCGCAGCCACGCCGCTGCCTCGGTGACCTGCAGCGTCAGCTGGGTGGTCGCGTCGGCGAACCACTGACCGGTGGCCTGGTCAAGGCCGGAGTGTTCTCCGCAACACTCGTTGGTCGGCTCGCACGCGGTGATGCGGTCGAGACGGAAGCTGCGCCACGCCGCCCGCGGCCTCGACCAGGCGTCGAGGTAGGTGGCCCCGTCGCTGACGCGCAGCCGGGCCGGTTCGACCGCCACCGATCCGATGCCCTCTCGACCCCGGTGGGTGATGATGACAACGCGGCGTTCTTCGATCGCCGTGACTAGGTTCGCTCGCACTCGTGCATCGCCCGAGGTAACGGTGACCTCGATTGCCTCCGGCCCTTTCCCCAAGGCCGACGAAAGCTTCGCGGCCGCCGTCGCTGCCGCCTTGGAGCCGAGCTCATCCAGCGCCCGCAAGGCGACGAGAAGGGTGGTGGCCTCGTCGGCGCGCAAGGTCATGGGGCGCGCCAGGACTTCGGTGTTGCCCACCCAAATCTCGCCGTCCTCGCGAGCGGCATCAATGTCGACTTCAAACAGGTCGTCGGGCAGTCCCCCGGGGAGCCCACAGAACTGCAGGACCTGGAGGTCTTTGAGGATCGTCGCTGGGGCCACGCCGAACGCGGTCGCCGTCTCCTGGATCGTGATACCCGGGTGTCCGCTGAGATAGGGCACGAGCTTCAGCAGCCGGCCGACCTGGTCGAAGGACCTCATCGAGCCGCCCCCGCGACGTTTTCGAGCTGGGCGACGACTTCAGTCACGAGGTCCGCAGGGGCCAGGGCGACGGCGTCGGCCCCGAGCGCGCAGATCGCTCCCGCTATGCCGAAGCTCCGAGGCAGTTCGAACACCTCGAATCCGTCCGGCGCGCCCGTCTGGTCGGCGGCCAGCATTGCCGAGCCGACCAGATCCCGGCCCCGGCCCGTGCGCACCGCAACCCGGGCCGTCTCGTGGCTCGTCTCGAAGTCAGTGGGCACGACCTCAGGGGCCGTGAACGCGCCGGCTTCGCCCACCAGGCGTGGCGCGGTGCTCACTTTGTCGAGACGGAAGCGGCGGGCCGCGCCGCGCTCCAGGTCATGTCCGATCACGTACCAGCGGCCCCGGCGATTGAGCAGTCGCCACGGCTGCAGCCTGCGATGCTGCGTGCCGTAGCTGAAGCGCACCTCACGGCGCTCGACGATCCCCTGCCGCCAAAGCTCCAGGTGGTTCGCGGGCTCGAGCCGCGGGCAGAATGCCTCCAGTCGCGACGCGTCCGGTTCAGCCCCCGCGGCTTGGAGCGTCACCAGGGCTTGGCGCGTGGTATCGGCCGCGACCTGGTCCCGCCACACCGTCGCAGCGGCCCCGAGCGCGGCCAACTCCTCCGGCGTGAACGAGATCGGGGGCAGCTCGTAGGCAGCGCGATGGATCCCGTAGCGGTCACCGTCGGAATCGATCGGAACCCCTGCGGCCCTGAGATCGAGCTTGTCGCGCTCGAACGTCCGCTCGAAGTTGATGTCGTCTAGGCCGTGATAGCCCTCGATCATCTGCCGGATCCGCTCACGTGTCACCGGAGCGCGGGCGGCGAGGAGCATCACGAGCAGATTCATCAACCGCTCGGTTTTCTTCGCTGACATGGGCCCTCCTTACCGGATCTGAGGCTACCGGTAACAATGAGGCCATGTCCGTAGTAGACCGCTATGCCCCCTCCCCCACTTCCGACTTGCACCTGGGCAACCTCCGCACGGCGCTGGCGGGCTGGCTGTTGACCCGCGCGGCTAGGGGGTCGTGGGTGCTGCGGTTGGAGGATCTGGATCGCCCCCGGGTCAAGGCCGCCGGCGAGATGGCCGCCCGGCAGCTGGCCGACCTCAAGGCCCTCGGCCTGACTTGGGACGGGGTCGTGGTGAGGCAGTCGGAACGCCTGGACGCCTACCGGGACGCGCTCTCGATGCTCGGCGACCGGACCTACGAGTGTTTCTGCACCCGCCGGGAGATCGCGGAGGCGGCATCCGCCCCGCACGGCGATGGCTACCGCCCCTACCCGGGAACCTGCTCCCAGCTCACCGAGGCCGAGCGGCAGCGGCGACGTCGCGAACGCCCCGCCGCGATCCGCATCCGCGCGGAGGGGGTCAGTTTCACGATCCTGGATCGTTTCGCCGGCGAGGTCTCCGGGATCGTAGACGACTTCGTGCTTGTCCGGGGCGATGGCACCCCCGCCTACAACTTCGCGGTCGTCGTCGACGACCTATTTCAGAAGGTCACCCGCATTACCCGCGGCGCCGACCTCCTAAGCTCCGCCCCGCGCCAGGCTTGGTTGGCCACCCAGTTCGGTGGCCAACCGCCGGTCTACTCCCATGTCGGGCTCGTGACGAACCGGGTGGGGGTGCGGCTGGCCAAGCGGGACGGTGCGGTCACTCTGGCTGATCTGCGCGCCGCAGGTTGGGAGATCGGTGAGGTCATTGCCGCGTTGACCGAATCCCTCGGGCTTGGGCGTCATGAGACGCTAGAAGGAGCCCTGGAGGCGATGCCGCCCCTTCCGGTGACGTTCTCGGCACCGGCCCTGTGGACCGGTGAACGTTTGATTGCTACTGCGTCGCGGTGACATCAAGGATGTCGATGACGAACACCATCGCCTCACCGGCTTCGAGACCGCGGTCCGGGAGCCCGGTCGGGTAGGCCTGAGCCCCGGGGACGACCAGCAAAACCCTGGACCCGGAGGTCTGCCCAACCAGGCCAACCTTCCAGCCCTCGAGCAGTGCCTTCACGGCCTGCCTCTGGGGGCTCCAACCATCGAGGACCAGCTTGCCCGACTTGGCGCCGTAGCCCACAAACCGTGCGGTGATCGTCGAGTCTTCGGCAATCGCGGTGCCGGGCCCCTTGATGAGCGGCTGCGTGACGAGCTTGTCGACGGCGAGGCCCTCGGGGATCGTCACCTGGGGCTTGCCGTCGGTGACGGCGACGGTCGGCAGACCCTCGGCTGGCGCGACCTCCTCGCCCATCGGCTCGGCGAACGATGCGGAGATGATATCCACGGTGAACAGGAGCGTGTCGCCTACCTCAATGCCGGCCTTCGGGTTTCCCTGCGCGTAGCCGTCTTCGCCGGTCATCCCGATCAGCACCCGCGAGCCGACCTTCTGCCCGGCTAGGCCCTTCTTGAAACCGGGAACGACCGCGCCCAGCTGGAAGGTAGCCGGCTGTCCTTTCTGGAAGCTGCTGTCGAAGACCTTACCCGTGCGGCCGTTGACGCCAACGTAGTTGACGGTGACAGATGCATCTTCGCCGACTACCTGGGTGTTGCCGCTCTCACGCAGGACCTTCGTCTGCGTCGAGGCGATCGCCCATGGGAACGGCACGGTGATCTCGGGGGTGTCGGCGTCGCTGACCGTGATGGCGCTGAGGTCGGCCGATGGGGTGATGCTGCCCGTGGGCAACGGCGCCGGCGCGGACGAGGCGCTCTCCGATGGCATGGCTGGCGACAGCAGTTCGGTCGGCAGGGCCGTCGGTGCGGCGCTCGAGGAAGCCGGCGTGGCGTTGTTGGACGTGCACGCGGTGAGCGCGATAGCTCCGGCCGCCACGAAGGCGAACGCGACGCGGGACGGGGTCAGGGTGTCGAAATGGCGCACGTGCGAGATGGTACCCCAGATTTACATGCCAACCAGGTCTAGCAACGCCCCCAGCTCATCACGGCTGAGTTCGCGCGTTTCCCCAACCGGCAGCTGCCCCAGCCGCACAGGTCCGATCCGAATGCGGGCGAGCCGGTCGACGGGGTGGCCGACGGAGTCCATCATCCGGCGGACGATCCGGTTCCGCCCCTCGTGGAGTGTGATGTTCAACATCGTCCTGTTCTGGGCGCGCGTGACGATCTTGACCTTGTCGGGCTTGACGGGCCCGTCGTCGAGGCGCAATCCCTTCTCCAGGCGGCGGAGCGTTCTCGGCTCTACCACGCCCGCAACCTCGGCCAGGTACGTTTTCGGCACCTCAAACTTCGGGTGCGCCATCCGGTGCGCGAACTCGCCGTCGTTGGTAAGCAGGATCAGGCCTTCGGTTTCCGTGTCGAGACGACCGACGTGGAACAGCCGCTGGGACTTGCGCGGCAGGTAATCGGCGAGGGTACGCCGACCTTCTGGATCATCCATCGTGGAGACGACGCCGCGGGGTTTGTTGAGCACGAAGTACTGGTGGCGACGCGGCGGCGGAACTCGGATGCCGTCGACTCGGATGGTGTCCTTGGCGGGATCGACGCGGCGACCCTGCTCAGCAACGACCTGACCGTTTACCTCGACGCGTCCCTCGTCGATCAGGATTTCGCTTGCCCGGCGCGACGCGATCCCCGCCGCGGCTAGGACCTTCTGCAGGCGGACGCCTTCGGCTTCAGTCATGGATCTCCTCAATTCCGGTGGCCGCCAGTTCCGCCTCCAAGGCTACGGCGTCGGGCAGCAGTGGCGCCAGATCGGGCAGCTCACGC
>CAMCJC010000131.1 GCA_945875065.1 uncultured Propionibacteriaceae bacterium
GCCATTCCGGCGCTGGCAAGTCGACGCTCGTGCGCTGTCTGGCGATGCTGGATCGACCCACCAGCGGCACGATCCGGATCGGCAACCGGGATCTAACCGCCGCCAGCAACGCGGAGCTTCGGGAGATGCGTCGCCGTCTTGGCCTGGTGTTCCAGCACGCCAACCTGTTCGACTCCCGCACCATCCTCGCCAACGTTCTCTACCCGCTCGAGATTCAAGGAATGGACAAGGCGAAGGCGGTTGGGCGTGCCAGCCGGCTTTTGCACCTCGTGGGCCTCGGCGATGCGACCCGCGCCTACCCGTCGCAGCTTTCGGGCGGGCAGCGGCAACGCGTCGGCATCGCGCGCGCCCTGGCGACCGAGCCTGACGTCCTGCTGTGCGACGAACCGACCTCCGCCCTCGATCCGCGCACCACCGACGAGATCCTCGACCTCATCAACTCCCTGCGCGATCGCCTCGGCCTTGCCGTCCTAGTCATCACCCACGAGATGCACGTCGTCAAGCGCATCTGCGACTCCGTGTCCCTCCTCGAGGCTGGCAGGATCGTGGAGTCCGGGCCGCTTACCGACGTGATCACCACTCTCGACGGCCGCCTGTCGCAGGCGCTGCTCGGTATCCCGCCTCACGACCCGTCCGACGAGTCCGGCGGCATCCTCGTCGACGTCCTAGCCTCCGGTAGCAACGCCGACCAGCCGGTCGTCGCCCTGACCGCGCAGCACTTCGGGGCGACCCTCGCGATTGTTGCCGGCAGCGTCGAGCACCTAGCCGGAGTCACGTTCAGCCACCTTCGGCTGCTCGTGCCACACGGCGTCGATGCGGACGCCGTCGTCGCGTTCTTGCAGGGGCTAGGCGCCGACGCGCGCCGCACACCCGCCAGCGAGCTAAAGGGAGCTGACCTGTGATCCTCCTCGAATTGACCAGCGACGCCATCCTGAAGGCCCTCAGCCCGGCGATCGTCGAGACCCTCGTCATGGTCGGGATCTCCGGAGTCGCGACGGTGCTGCTCGGCCTACCTCTTGGCGTCGTGCTGTTCACCACTCAGCGGGGCGCGATGGCCGCGAACCCGGTCCTGTCGTTCCTCCTAGGCGGCCTGGTCAACCTCACCCGATCCGTGCCTTACGCGATCCTGATGCTCAGCCTCATCCCGTTCACGCGATGGCTGGTCGGCACCTCGTCGGGCCCTTACGCGGCTTGCGTATCCCTGACGATTGCCGCGGTGCCGTTCTTCGCGCGCCTCGTTGAGTCCGCGCTCCGCGACGTCCAGCCCGGCAAGATCGACGCCGCCCACGCCATGGGCTCTACCCGGTTTCAGACGATCACCAAGGTCCTCCTGCCGGAGGCCGCGCCGTCGCTCATCGCGGGAGTCACGACGACGGTCGTAACCCTCATCGGGTACTCCGCCATGGCGGGGCTGATCGGGGGCGGCGGGCTGGGGCGTCTCGGCTACAACTACGGCTTCCAGCGGTTCGAACCGGTGGTGATGATAATCGTGCTTGTCCTGCTGATGGGAATGGTTCAGCTAATTCAGGCGTTGGGGGATACTGTCATCCGACGCGTCGACCACCGCTGACCGGCGGCGACCCACCCGATGGAGCGGCCAACTTGTTGTTGGCCCAGAAAGGCATTCCCATGCGTAAGTTCCTGACCCTCATAGCGGCCTCGTTGGCCGTCGCTCTTACCGCCTGCGGGGCGGGTTCCGGCGATGCCAAGGAGAAGATCGTCGTCGGCGCCAGCCCCGTGCCGCACGCCAAAATCCTGGAGTATGTGCGCGACAACCTCGCTGCCGACGCCGGCCTAACGATCGAGATCAAGGAGTTCGATGACTACGTTCAGCCGAACTCCAGCCTCTCCGACGGCTCGATCGATGCCAACTACTTCCAGCACCTGCCGTACCTCGAGGACGAGATCAAGGGCAAAGGCTACAAGTTCTCCCACGGCGAGGGGATTCACATCGAGCCCTACGCCGCCTTCTCATCGAAGTACAAGGCCATCTCCGAGATCCCGGACGGTGCGAAGATCGCCATCACCAACGACGTGTCCAACCAGTACCGTGCCCTCAAGCTGCTGGAGACCGCGGGCCTGCTGACTGGCTTGACCGAGGACTCCTCCGTGCTTTCCCTGACCCCCGAGCAGAACCCGCGGGGCTTCAAGTTCGAGGAGAACCAGCCCGAGGTCATCGTGCAGCTGAAGGACGATCCGGCCATCGATGTCGCCATCATCAACGGCAACTTCATCCTCACCGCTGGCCTGACCACCGAGGGCGCACTCGTTGTCGAGGAGGTCGCGGGGAATCCTTACGCGAACATCCTCGTGTGGCGCACCGACGACGTTAAGCCGGGCGTCAAGAAGCTCGACGAGTTGCTGCGCAGCGAGAAGGTCAAGGAGTTCATCAAGACCACCTGGCCTAGCGGCGATTTGATCCCCGCCGCCTGATCAGCGATACCTTGGCAGCCGCCCGTAGACGATGTTTTGCGGGCGGCGCCATGTTTTACGGGTGACGGAGCGGTGGTTGTCGAACGCGTCGCAGAACTTGGCGGTGGCGGGCAGCCACAGCAACGTAGAGCTGACGAGTGTGAGAGCGACGGCCACGAACCCGAGGTTACTGAACAGCAGCGTCCCAAGCCCGGTCAGCCCGAGGGCGACGAGAGTGCCGATGCGTGAGATCCGCCAGCCGTTCCAGCCCTGGAAGGCCGCCCACGGGGGCGCGGCCGCAACCAGGAACGCGAGGATCGCGAGGACGCCCTCCAGCGTCAGCGACAGCCACTTGCCTGGAGCCGGATTAACCCAGGAGATCAGGCGCGCCGAGTTCAGATAGGTCTCGGGGTGGGCCGCCCGCCACCAGTGATGCCCGTAGGTAACGGCGGTGGCCGCCGCCGCCAGGCAGCCGGACACCAGGGCGGCGGCGACGTTCCAAGGGCGCGGAGGCTCGCCGGTGCGCGGCGAGAGTTTCTCCTTGCCGTTGAGGACCGGCAGGGGCGGTAGCGTCGCGATAGTCATCGCGTTCAGAGTACTCGCGCCGGGGCCAGGCGGCGTGCCGCGAGCTCGGCCAGCAGCGCGGCCCCGTCCGCCACAACCTTGTCGTCGAACCGAACCTGAGCCGAGTGGTTCATCGGCGCGGTGGCGGGGTCGCGGTCTGGCGGACACGCCGACAGCCCGATGAAACAGCCAGGAGCGGCCTGCAGGATGCGCGAGAAGTCCTCGGCGGCCGACAGCGGCTCACTCCACCGAGAGTGCCGCTCGGGTCCGAACAGCTCCGCTACGACCTCGGCTACGTGGTCAGCGGCGGCATCGTCGTTGACGGTGACGGGGTACTGCTCGATGTGCTGGTATTCCAATTCGACGCCGTGGGCTTCGGCGATGCCCTGGAACAGGCGGGGGAGCAGGTCGATGATCTTGTCGCGAGCCGCGTCGGAGAACGCCCGGAAGGTGCCGTCGAACTCGGCGGTCTCGGGGATGACGTTGTGGGCGGTGCCGGCTTGGACGCGGCCGACGGTAACGACGATCGGGTCGAAGGCGCTGAACCGCCGGGTGACCATCTGGTGGGTTGCGGTAATCATCTCAGCCATCGCTGGCACCGGGTCGAGGGCGAGGTGCGGAGCGGAGCCATGGCCGCCACGTCCCGTGATTCTCACGCGGAACTCGTCGGAGGAGGCCATGACCGTGCCGGGCTTGGTGGAGAACGTGCCGCACGGATCGAGGGCCGACCACACGTGGATCGCCCACGCCGCGTCCGGGCGGCGACCCGCGACATCAAGCAGTCCCTCTTGAAGCATGTACTTGCAGCCGTCGACGCCCTCCTCGCCCGGCTGGAACTGGAAGATCACGTCGCCGGCCAGCTGATCGCGATGCTCGCACAGCGCCCGAGCCGCGCCGACGAGCAGCGCCATGTGGAGATCGTGGCCGCAAGCGTGCATCGCCCCGTTGGTCGATGCGAACGGCTCGCCCGAGGCCTCGACGATCGGCAGCGCGTCCATGTCGCCGCGCAACAGCACGACCGGGCGGTCGTCGCCGCGGGCCGTGCCCCGCAGGACCGCGACGATGCTCGTCACCTGCTTGCCCAGCGTGATCTCCAACGGAAGGCCCTCCAAGGCCTGCAGAAGCCGGGCCTGAGTGTTCGGGAGCTGCAACCCGACCTCGGGGATCTGGTGGAGTTCGCGGCGAAGGGCCACGAGTTCGGGGTCGATGCTGGCGATGTATTCCCGGATGCTCACGGCCTCAAGTGTGTCATCTCAGGGCGTATTGAGCCACGCATCGCACGTATCTTCGGTCCTGCGGTCCGAAAACTCATAAGATGTCTGCATGCAATCCGCTCCCGAGCCCTACGTAGTGCTCCGGCAATCAGCACTGATGCTGAAATGCTCGGACCTGGAGCCGGTCCTGCATGACCTTCGCCTCCGGCTCGATCCGTCGGCGGCCGACGGGGTCCCCGTTCACCTCAATCTGCTCTACCCGTTCACGACGCGGTTGACGTTCGAGCAGGACGACGAGTTGAACGCTGTGGTGCGTGAGTTCGGCCGTTTCCAGCTCGAGTTCAAGGAGACGGCTTGGTTTGGGACCAACTCCGTTTACCTGCCCCCAACCGACCCGACCGTGTTAACCAATCTCGTGACCCGCATCCAAGAGATCTTCCCGGAGTCGCCGGCGTTCGCGGCGGTCCCGGAACGCGCCGTACCGCACGTCACGATCGGCAAACGCGCCCCGCTGGACGACCTGCGGGCCGCCGAAGCCGAGGTGCTGCAACAGCTACCGGTCGTGCAGCGATGCACCACCGTCGAGCTGTGGAGCGGCCCGCCGCCTGGCACCGGTCCGTGGCGCCGTCACCGCACTTTCGCCCTCGGCGAATAGGCATGGCAAGGCCCCGACCCTTCCGGGCCGGGGCCTTGCCCGTGAGTTAAGCCTTCATCGTGCCGGTCTCGAGGAAGCGCAGATGCCAGCTCAGCGACGTCGCGAGGTCGTGCGGCGTATGCAGTCCGTTGGCCTTCGTCGCGGCGAGCTTAACGTACTCGCGCAGCGGCTCCCGGTAGTCCGGGTGCGCGCAGTTCTCGATGATGGCCTCGGCGCGCTGCCGCGGTGCCAGGCCGCGCAGATCGGCGAGACCCTGCTCGGTGATGATGACGTCGACATCGTGCTCGGTGTGGTCGACGTGGCTGACCATCGGTACGATCGCGGAGATCGCGCCGCCCTTGGCCGTCGACGGCGTCACGAACGCGGAGAAGAAGCCGTTGCGGGTGAAGTCGCCGGAGCCGCCGATGCCATTCTGCATACGGGAGCCCATGATGTGGGTGGAGTTCACGTTGCCGTAGATGTCGGCCTCGATCATGCCATTGCAGGCGATGACACCCATGCGGCGGATCGGCTCGGGGTGGTTGGAGACGTCCTGGGGGCGCAGGATGATCTTCTTGGCGTAGTCGGCGGCCTTCTCGTTCATGCGCTTCGCGGCGTCGGGTGATAGCGAGAACGCGGTGGCTGAGGCGACGGTGAGCTTGCCGGAGTCGAGGAGGTCGACCATGCCGTCCTGGATGACCTCGGTGTAGGAGGTCAGGTTCTCGAATGGGCCTTCCAGAAGGCCGGCGAGGACGGCGTTGGCGATGTTGCCGACGCCGGACTGCAGCGGCAGGAGGTTCTCGGGCAGGCGGCCCTGCTTGACCTCGTTGCCGAGGAAGTCAAGGAAGTAGCCGGCGATGGCGAGCGAGTCGTCGTCGAGCGGCTTGAAGGGGGTGTTTCGGTCGTGGTCGTTGGTTTCGATGACCGCGACGACCTTCTCCGGGTCCACCTTGAGGGTGTTCTGGCCGATACGGTCGCCTGCGGCAAGGATCGGCAGCGGCACGCGGTTCGGCGGCAGCGCACCGATCGGGTAGTAGATGTCGTGCATGCCGTACAGGCCCTCGGACTGCCACTCGTTGACTTCGAGGATCACCTTTTCGGCGTGGTCCAGGTAGGTGCGGTTCATACCCACCGACGACGAAGGCACCAACTCGCCGTCCTCCGTGATCGCGGTGACCTCGACCACGGCCAGGTGCAGCTTGCCGAGGAAGCCCTGGCTGACCTGCATACCGGTGTGCGACAGATGAATGTCCGTGTAGTTGGAGATGCCCTTGTTGATGGCGGTGCGCATGTCAGGGTCGGACTGGTAGGGCAGACGATTGGCCACACCACCGGTCTTGGCGAGAGCGCCGTCGAGCTCGGGGGCGGTCGAGGCGCCGGTCCAGACACCCACCTTGAACTCTTCGCCGGCCTCGTGGGCGGCGGTGATGCGCTCGGCCAGGGCCACGGGGAAGGCCTTGGGGTATCCGGAGCCGGTGAAGCCCGAGAAACCGATGTTCCAGCCGTTTTCGACGATGGCAGCCGCATCGGCTGCGGACATGACCTTGGAACGGAAACCCTCGTTGTGGATCCGACCTGACATTTTCCCTCCTTGGAAGTTCACGTGACAGCAAGACTAGTGCCCCAACCAGGTGCGGAGCACACTTGGGGGCGAGATTGGTGCCGCTCAGGCGGAGCGCCCGGGGCGGAGACTGGGTGGTGGTGAGTTTCTCACGCCCCGGGCGCCGGGGTGGGCAATAGACGTCTTGTTGCCGTTCTGATAGTACCCCGCCGGGTGACGAGCGGGGCCCGTTTCGCGAAAGATCAGCCGTGGGTGATCTCGCGTCCGGCGACGGGGGAGGACAGGGTCAGCAGCACCGTCCCGAACCGCGCCACGGCGGGACACATCTCCGGCGCGCCCGGCACGGTGCCTTGGAGGATCGTGACGCGGATCATCGCCTGGTCCTCCTCGACCTTGGCATCGATCCCGACGCACTTGGGATCGCCGGCGGTGTAGTGCACCCGAATCTGGTTCTCGCTTACGACCTCCGCGCTGGACCAATCAATCGGGCGCGGGTCCTTCAGATCGGAGCGCGGAATGTCGTCCGGCGATGGCGCGGTGACGGAGGTCGACGGTGCGGGTGCCGCCGTCGACCCGTCGCCGGCGGCACCGCAGCCCGGTACATCCCGGAACTGTCTGCCGCAGGCCTCTT
>CAMCJC010000132.1 GCA_945875065.1 uncultured Propionibacteriaceae bacterium
TCGCTGTCGGCCCTGATCGGGATCCTGATCGTCGTCGGAGCCACCGATGGCGCCTGGCAGGTCGTGCTGTTCGCGGCCCTGCTGGTCACGATGAGCGTCAACCGGTTCATGCTGGCCGGCCTGACGGCTGGGCTGCAGCACGTCGTTGACGAGGACGAATACCTCACCGCGTCGTCGATCGTCCCCAGCATCGGACCGATGGGGGTCGTGATTGGGGCGCTGCTCGGGATGCTGGCCCGGCTGGGGCTCGCCGGCTGGCTTGGGGCCGACGGGGCGAATGCCGTCGTGTTCTGGGTAGCGGCGGCACTGTTCGCCGGCTCGGTGATGCTCGGGCTGGGCTTCAAGCGCGATGCCCTGGGCCCCGGCGCCGACGCGCAGCGGGTGCGCCTCGCGCAGGTCGGACGTGAATTGGCCGAGGCGTGGCGGCACCTGATGACCCGCCCCGTGGCCGGGCTCGCGATCGCGGTTCTTGCCGGGACGCGCCTGCTATTTGGGCTGTTCTCGGTCGCGGTGATCCTGGCCTTTAGGAACCTCCTCAACGACGATCCAGTCGCCGCCCTCGGCGACCTCACCCTCTGGGGCACCATGACCGGCATCGGTTTCATCGGCGCCACCGCCGTCGTCCCGCCCCTGGCCAGACGCCTGGGCTTGCGCCGGACGGCGGTCGTCGTCCTGTTCCTCGCGGCGACCGCGACGGCGGTCGCGCTGCAGCGTCAGGAGGTCCTGATGCTCGCCTTCTCGGTGCTGGTCGGGCTGGGCACGCAGTGCTTCAAGATCGCGGCGGACACATTCGTCCAAGCCCACGTGGAGGACCGTTTCAAGGGCAGGGTCTTCACGTTCTACGACATGGCCTACAACGGCGCTTTCGTGCTCGGCGCGGTGGTCGCGGCCTTGGTGCTGCCGGCGACCGGCATCGGGGGGGCGGTCGCCCCGGGAACGGCGGCGGCGTGGCTGGCCCTGGCCGGGGCATTCTGGCTGGCATCGAGCTGGCTGGATGCGGCGGTGTTCGAGAAGGGCACGGAGGACCTACTCGCTGGGAAGTGACGGCTCCAGCAGGGCCCGCAGCGCCCGCTTGTAGCCGCGGAAAGCAGTGCGGCCCTCGTCGGTCAGGCGAATCCAGGTGACCGGGGTTCGGCCCTGGATCGTTTTCGTCACGCGGATGTAGGCGGCGTCCTCCAGCTTGCGCAGGTGGGTGGCGAGGTTGCCGGACGTGACCTCAAGGAGCTTTTGGAGCTTCGGGAAGGCGATCTCGTCGCCCTCGGGGAGGACGGCTAGGGCCGCGACGATCCTCAGGCGGGCCGCTACGTGGATGATCGGGTCGAGGGCCTCGGGGAGCGGGGGCCGGTCAGTCATCGTTCCGTGGGATCAGCTGGGCGAACGCGAGACGCCGCTGGGCGATGGCGAGGGCGAGCATGCCCAACCCCGCCCCGACTCCGGCGAACAGGTTCAGCGGGGCGGGGAGCAGCGTCGATACCAGGCCCGCCAAGAGCAGCACACCGCCGAGGAGGACGTTGGTCAGTTCGTTGAATACCAGAGCCGACGCGGCGCTCAACATCCCGACGACCAGGCACGTAGCTGTAAGACCGTAGGATACGAGGGCCGCCGTCGAGGCTCCGGCCGCCTGGAGGCGCGCTCCGAGGAACCCGACTGTCAGGAACGATGTTGGGTACAAGAACCCGACGATGGCGCCCACGCGCTGCGATGGGCCGCGCGTCCCGGCCGCGCTGCGGGCCGCATGGAGGCCGGAGGCAGCCATGGCTGCCACCAGTGCGAGCCCGGCGACGATCAGTGCCGTCGGCAGGGGAAACGTAGGGCGGCTCTCGGGGGCGAACCCAAGGTAGATCGCCAGGCAGCCGACGATCCAGGCCAGCCCCCAGGTCACGAATAGGAACTCTGAGCGCGGGGCGGCTCGGCGCTGGACCTCGTGCTGCAGGTCGTCGATCTCGCGCAGCCTCGCGGCCGGGTCGAGCGGTGTGCCGTCGCTCATCGTCGTTCCCTTCGTCGCGCGCCGGCCGGGGTTCGCGCCGACGATCTCGTACTTGTTCTATCACAGTTGTTTCCCTTGAAGTGTACTTTGTGTTAGAAAGTAGTTGTTCGTCGCAACCGAAGGAGTGCGCAGTGAGAAGCATTGAGGTCCGGAGCCTCGTCAAGCGATACCGGTCGGTGACGGCCTTGGACGGCGTGAGCCTGGAGGTCGCGCCCGGGGAGATCTACGGGCTCGTGGGCCACAACGGGGCCGGCAAGACCACCTTGATGCGCATCCTGACCGGGCTGATCGCCCCGACCTCCGGGACGGCCGCCGTGCGCGGGACGGTTGGGTCGCTGATCGAATCGCCGGCGTTCTATCCGTCGATGTCGGGCCTTGTGAACCTGCAAGTCCTGTGCGACTACTGGGGGTTGCCGCAGATCGAGGCCGGGCGGGCGCTGGAGGTCGTAGGGCTCTCAGGCCGCGACCAGAAGCGAGCGTTTCGGCAGTACTCGCTCGGGATGAAACAGCGGTTGGGGGTCGCGGCGGCGCTGCTAGGCCAGCCGCCGATTGTCGTGTTAGACGAGCCGACGAACGGCCTCGATCCGCAATCGGTCGTTGACATGCGGCGCGTGCTCCGCGACCTGCGCGCCGCCGGGTGCGCGGTGCTGCTGTCGAGCCACCTGCTGGCCGAGGTTGAGCAGGTCGCGGACCGTGTCGGCGTGCTCGCAAAGGGGCGGCTCGTCGCCGAAGGAACCGTAGGCGACCTGCGGGCCCGTGGCGGCGCCGTCGTCGAGGTCGGGGTCAACGACGTCGACGCGGCGGTCGCCGTCGCCCGGAGGCTGAAGCTGGTTGCTGAGCCGGGGGAGCGGGCGCTGCGCGTGCGGCTGGGCCGCGTCCCGGCACACGAGCTCAACGCGGCGCTGGTTGCAGCGGGTGTGGAGGTCGCGCTGTTGCGGCCGGTGACCGAGTCGCTGGAGGACGCGTTCCTCGACATCATGACCGACGGAGGGAAAGCAGCATGACGGGGTTTGTCAGCGCGGTGCGGGGAGAGGTCGCGTGTTTGAGGCATCGAGCGGCGCCGCGAGTCTCGCTACTGGTGTGGGCGCTGTGTCTGGCCGGTTTCGCCTACGCGGTCGCGTACCTGGCGACGAACGGGTCGCCGCTCTACGATGAGGCCACCCGACGGGCTCTCATCGCCGCGATGCTGCCGCAGGGCGTGCCCGGCTACGTTTTCGAATCGCTGCCGATGTACGGGGCGCCGCAGTTCGCGATCCTCGGCGCGGTCATCGGCGCTGCCGACCTTGCCCGCGGCACCATCCGGACCGTTGCGGCTCGCTTCCGGAACCGGGTGCCTCTCGCAGCAGCCAGGGCAATGACGGTTCTGCTCCTGGGGGTCGCCGCTGCGGTGACGTCGTTGGTTGCGTGCTTGGTCAGCTCGCTGGTCCTGGTATGGGCGACGGGGCGGGAGTGGTCCTGGCCGGCGCTCGGCGACCTCGCAGTCTCGACCCTGGCGTGCTGGCTGGTGGCGACGTGCTTCATCGCCCTGGGCCTGTGCGCCGGGGTAGCGACGCGCAGCGTCCTGGCCGGGGTGGTGCTCGTCGTGTCCTGGGCGCTGGCCGTCGAGGCCCTGCTGATCGGGATGCTCGCCCCATCGGTCCAGGCGATCGCGGACTTGCGCGGCCTCCTACCGGTGGGGGCGACGTCGTCGCTGGGGAAGTCGCTGGCCCCGTCGTCGCTGATGCTGACGTCGACGACCGGCCCGTGGGTGGCGGTCGCGGTGCTGGTCGTGTGGACGACTGCGGCGCTGGCGGCGGCTGGTGTGCTCCTGAGTCGCCGCGACCTGGCGTAGCCATAGAACACGCGCGACGGCAGGTGTAGGAAGCCGTCGCGCGTGACGCGGGGGTCTCCGGAGAGACTAGGAAAGGTCTACACAGAACGGTTGAGCCAACGCTGGAGTTCCTTGACCACCTTGCTGCGTCGGGGGAAGTAGGGTATCGGGGAAAGCCCGAACCAGACCCAGAAGTGGCTGATGGTTTGTGGCCCCAGCACGCCGTCCTCTCGAAGTCCGTAACCCCACTGATTCATGTGGTGCTGCATGGTGCGGATGAGATTCGACCCGCTTGGGCCGCTCCAGTCCCAGCCGGATCCGAGGCCGGGGTTCAGATAGCGGATCGACGGATCCTGACCTGAGACGATGCCATCTTGGATGGGCAGGCCGTAGTACTGCTGGAAGAGCATGGTGGTGTCGCTGTTCCAGCTACCGTCGACATTTACGTCGGCCTTAGCTTCGGGGGCTCCGGCTGGGTTAGCCCAGGCGACGGCGCCGGCGACGCCCATTGCGGGAATGCCGATGGCGGCCTTGGTGAGCAGGCTTCGGCGGGTGAGGCCCTTGTTGAGTTCGGACATGTTGTGCCTCCTTAGGGTTGACACTGTTGACCAGTAATTGCCGGGTTCTCGGCTCTGAACTTCACCGTAAGCACGGCGCCGTAGTGATTGCAATAGAAAAGGGGGAAATTGTCCTGAGGTCTAAGGGTGCCGGTTATTGATTCGACTGTTCGACTCTGTGAAGCGGTTGCCGTAGTGAAGGCGGGGTTCGACCTTGGAGTGGCTTTTCGTGTTTCTCTAGGATTGGGCTTGCGTGTCGGGTGATGGGGTGACATCGCTGGGTGATCCCAGATTAACCTTCGTTGTCGTGGCCGAATGCAGACGCGCCGCACGCTTCGAACCCCGTTGGGATCGTGGCGTGCGGCGCGGTGCCGACAAGCTGCGCGGTTTAGGAGATTCTGTCGTAGGGGTCGACCATGCCCAGCCAAGACTGGAGTCTCGCGATCAGGTTGGTCTGGCCACTCAGGGTGGAGTATGGGCTCTCCCCAAACCACTTGTGGAGGTACCAGATGGTGTTGGAGCCGATGACGCCGTCGACGGCAAGCCCGTAGCCCCACTGGTTCATGTGGGACTGGAGGGCCCGGATGGTGGCGGAGCCGGAGCCGTCGCTCCATTCCCATCCGCTGGTCAATCGTGGGTTCACGGCCTGCTGGGATGGATCCTGCCCTGAGATGATGCCGTCCTGTATGGGAAGGCCGTAGTAGCGCTGTAGGTAGAGCGTCGTCTGGCTTCCCCACCAGCCATCCGCGAAGGCGTTCGCGGACGCGGCCGTGGGCGTGGCGGCGAGTGCTCCGGCGATCCCTAACGCTGGCACGCTGATGGCGGCCTTGGTGAGTAGGCTGCGTCTAGTCAGCCTGGTTATGTTCTGGGACACGTTGTGCCTTTCTCTGCGCTGCGATGCTATTCGCAGGCCGCTAACCCGGCCATTGAATTGCGATTGCGATCTTACTTTAGTTCAAAGGCGGCGGACGTGAAGCCATACTTTGTGGCAGTTCATTTCGAATTGTGGTCGGACGTTTGGGCAACCAGGGAGCGCGATTGCCTAGGGCGTAGCCACCGACCGAGGCGCCACGTGACGCGGCCCCGTCCTTTACGGGCACGAATCGCCGGTCTCGGTGGATGGGGAGGAACGCGGCTAGGGGTTTCGCAACGCCGATTCACCTAGCCCGGCGATTCGTGCACGCCTCCGGGGGTATCGCTCAGGGGTGTGGAGACCTCCTTTACGCGAGAGTAGCCCTGGCTCTAAGCGGCCAGCTCAGAGCCAGGGCCCCAGTTGCTCAGTCAGCCGCGGGACGGCTCTCGGAAGTTGGCGTCTTGATCTTCTGGCAACCTGCTGAGCGTGGTTAAAACGCCATGGGTCACCTATCCTGAGAAACCGGCAAGGCTATTCAAGGACACCCTCAACACGGACCTGGCGACGTGATGCCGAACAAGTGACGGCTCCTGAATAAGCCTCTTTGTGCATTATCTGAATCGCCTAAGTATGGTTGAAGGTGATGTTTTAGGGGAATTGGCGGTTGAGCCAGGACTGCAATGCAGCGATGCAGGAGTCGGCTTCGGCGAGGTAATCCTTCGGGGAGAGGTGGAACCACTTGTGCAGGTGCCAGATGGTGCTAGGCCCCATGACCCCGTCCACGTGCAGGCCATAGCCCCACTGATTCATGTGCTTCTGTAGGGACTTGATGGTGGTGGACCCGGAAGCGTCGGACCAGTCCCAGCCTGACGTTAACCCCGGGTTAACGCTCTGGAGTCGGGGCTCCTGTCCGGAGATAACGCCGTCTCGGTAGGACAGCCGGTAGTAGTGCTGCATCATCAACGTGGTGCTGGAGCCCCAGTAGCCGTCCACGAACGATGCGGACGCCTTTGGTGCTGCAGCGGGGTTGGCCCAGGCGAGTGCTCCTACGACGCCCATTGCCGGGATGCCGACGGCTGCCTTAGTAAGCAGGCTGCGGCGGCTTAGTCCTGTGATGTTTCCCTTCATCTCCGCCTCCTTCATTGGCGATTTGTGGGAGGTGCGGCCTTCGCGTTGGGTAAAAGCGGGCAACGCGAAGGCCGCGAGACGAGCCTCGGGGGGAAGGCCCGTCGGTGTCGGTTGACACGCCACATCCTACGTGTGCGATAGCAAATTACGCAAGGCTTGGAAGGTGTTGCTGGTGCAATTATCTGGCGGGGTGGGCGTTCGGGGCGGCGTTTCCCCTTGTCGGAGCGCGATTACCCCTTGTGGCGGTCGAGTATCGCCTGGCCGATGAGTTGACTATTCAGGGTGATTCGGGGCCGAATGGTGCCGTCCGATGGGGAGGACGAGCGGGGAGCTGGAGACGGGGTCTGGCATGACCATCGCCTCGATGCCAAAGACCTCTTTGACGTTCTCGCTGGTCACGACCTCTTCAGGGGAGCCGGAGGCCGCGACCTTCCCTTCACGCATGGCGACGAGGCGGTGCGAGTACCGGGCGGCCATGCCGAGGTCGTGGAGGACCATGACGACGGTGGTGCCCTTGCGAGCGTTTAAGTCGGTGACGAGGTCGAGGATCTCGAGTTGATTGGCGATATCGAGGTAGGTCGTGGGCTCGTCGAGCAGCAGGATGTCGGTCTCCTGGGCCAGCGCCATCGCGATCCACACCCGCTGCCGCTGGCCACCGGACAGCGGCAGCGGGTGTGGAT
>CAMCJC010000133.1 GCA_945875065.1 uncultured Propionibacteriaceae bacterium
GGGTCACGTACGACCTGTTGTAGAAGGAGATTGTGATGGTTTCGCCACGGGTGTTGAAGCTCGCTGAGGACATCAAGGTGATTGCGGCCGAGATGCTGAAGCGGCGGATCAAGGATCCGAGGCTCGGGTTCGTCACCTTGACCGACGTGCGACTGACCGGCGACAACCGGGAGGCCACGGTCTTCTACACGGTCATGGGATCGGACTCGGATCGTGCCGGGTCGGCGGCGGCCCTGAAGTCCGCTACCGGAATGCTCCGGACCACTCTCGGGAGCCAGCTTGGGCTGCGGCATACGCCGTCCTTGGCCTTCGTGCTCGATGCGACCCCTGAGGCCGCGCAGGGCATCGAGGATCTGCTCGCCAGGGCCGCCGCCCAAGATGCGGAGGTCGCGGCGCTGGCTCAGGGCAAAAAGTTCGCCGGCGATGCGGACCCTTACACCAAGCACGAAGAGGACGAGTGAGCGCCTCCGGGATCATCGTCGTAGATAAGCCGGCGGGGGTGACCTCACACCAGGTTGTGGGGCGCCTCCGTCGCCTTTTGGGGACCCGCAAGGTGGGGCACGCCGGCACCCTCGATCCGATGGCCACTGGTGTGCTGATCCTCGGGGTCAATCGTGCTACCCGGCTGCTGGGGCACTTGGCTCTTCACGACAAGCGTTATCTCGCCACGATTCGCCTCGGTGCTAGCTCGAACACCGACGACGCCGACGGCGAGGTCACGCTCGTCGCCGATGCGTCGGGACTAGATGGTGAGACGATCGAGGCCGCCGTGGAGCCCCTGCGGGGTCGCATCCGGCAGGTGCCCTCGTCGGTTTCGGCGATCAAGGTGAAAGGCCAACGGGCTTACGACCTGGTGCGCCGCGGCGTCGACGTCGAACTGAAGGCTCGAGAGGTCGAGGTCACTCGCTTCGACATCCTGTCCGCGCGCCCCGGGGACGGCATGCTCGACTTGGACATTGATGTGGAGTGCAGCTCCGGCACGTACATTCGGGCGCTCGCCCGCGACCTAGGGATCGCCCTCGGCGTCGGCGGGCACCTCACCGCGCTGCGGCGCACTCGGATCGGCCGCTACGACCTTTCGATGGCGGCCGCCTTGGGTGACGAAGCCCCGAAACTGATGTCCATGGCGGAGGCCGCCCGGCTCAGCTTCCCCTGCGTCGAACTCGACGCCGCCGAGGCCTCGGATGTGCGGTTTGGTCGACGCCTGGCCCGCCTGGTTCCGGGGGATGTGACCGGGGTACTCGCGCCGGACGGCGAGTTGCTGGCGCTTTACCGCCCCGCCGGTGAAGGCTCCCGCCCAGCGGCGGTGCTCGTCTAGGTCACAGCTGCGGCTGCAAGATGGTGTAGGCGCTTCGGATGTGCTGGTCCATCCGGGCGGACGCCTCGTCCGGGTCCGCGTCGGCGATCGCCTCGAAGATCGCCCGGTGTTGGGCGGAAAGCTCGGTCCGCAGCACCTGCCACTTAGGCATCGCGACCGAGGCGCGGCGGATCGGATCTTTCAACGCCAGCCGGATCGAGCACGTCAGGTCGCCGATGAACGAGTGCCGGGCGGCCTTGGCGATCTCGACGTGGAAGTCGGTATCCAGGCGGTTGAACTCGTCCAGCCGCCGCTCCTCGTCCATGCGATCGACCAGGTCCCGCATCCTGGTCAGCGCCGCCGCGTCGCGATGGCGGGCCGCCAGAGCGCTGGTGGATCGTTCCAAGGCGACGCGCGTTTCGGTCAGGTCGGCGGCAGAGGTGTTGGTCACCGCCAGATGGAGGCGCAGGAGTTTGCCGAGGGCCTCGGTGTGTCCGGCGATCGTGCGGGTGCCACGACCAGGTCCGGGAAGGGATTCGACGATGCCCTGGGCCTGCAGCACGCGGATCGCCTCGCGCACCGCCCCGCGGCTCACCCCTAGCCGCGTAGCGAGCTCGCGTTCCGCAGGCAACTTCGTTCCGACCGGGTAGCGCCCGGTCAGCAGCTCGCTCTCGATGTGGTCCAGGACTAGAGCGTGAGCCTTACGGTCGTTGGGAGGCACGGTCTCATTCTGGCACCGGGTCTTTCGGCGACTTTACCGGGGCCCTTGAACGTTCGGTGGGCTTAAACCGACCCCCCGACAGCGTGTCCCGAACCGGAGGGTGTTAAGGTCGGACCAATTCGGGCCCAAGGTGGGCCCGGCGGATGATGGAGTTCGATCGATGACGATCTTGTTCAGCCCCGTAGCGAACCCACTGGGGCAGCAGTGGCTGTCAGCCCTGGTGGCGTTCCTTCCGATCGCCTGCATGCTTATCACGCTCGGCGTTCTGCGCATGAAGGCGCACCTCGCTGGTGCCATTTCGTGGGTCCTCGCCTTCTTCGTGGCGGTCCTGGCCTTCAAGATGCCTGCCATGCTGGCCATCTCGACCAGCTTGCACGGCTTCCTATACGGCATCTTCCCGATCGTGTGGATCCTCTTGATGGCGATCTGGATGTACCAGGTCACAGTCATCTCGGGGCGGTTCGAGGATCTGCGCAATACGTTCTTCCTGATCAGCGACGACCCGCGCGTCCTCGGCCTGCTGATCGCCTTCTGCTTCGGCGGCCTGCTGGAAGCCCTCGCCGGCTTCGGCGCCCCCGTCGCCATCGCCGGTGCCATGCTCGTGGCCATCGGCTTCTCGCCGATCCGCGCAGCCCTGGTCGCCCTGCTGGCGAACACGGTCCCCGTGGCCTTCGGAGCCGTGGGCCTGCCCGTAATCCAGGCAGCCAAGGTCGGCGGCTTCGAGGACGTCCTTAAGATTTCGCCGATCACCGGCCAGCTGACCGCCATGCTGTGCCTGGTGGTCCCGTTCTTGCTGCTGGCCGTCATGGACGGCAAGAAGGGCATCAAGGAGGTATGGCCGTTCGGCCTCGCCGTCGGCATCACCTTCGGCATCGTCAAGTGGATCGTCTCCGCTAGCCCCCTGTACAACCTCACCGAGCTCATCGCCGCCGTCGTCTCCGTCGCCGTCGCCATCGGGTTTACGCGGGTCTGGAAGCCAAAGGGTGCCGCCGAATCGGTCGCTCGCGTCGGCAAGCCAGTCGACCCGCAGCTCGAGACCGAGCCCGCCAAGGTTGAGGCGGCCGACACCTCCGGGCTGACCGGTAGCCGCATCTTCATGGCCGTCGTGCCCTACATCCTGGTCATCGTGGTCTTCGGCATCGCGGCTATCGACGCGGTCAAGCAGGCCCTTGCAAAGACGGATATCTTGATCACGTGGCCTGGCCTCGGGGATCTATTGACGGCCGCCGGCAAGGCGTCGGGCCACCAGGTCTACCAGTTCCAATGGGCCTCGACGCCCGGCATTCTGCTGGCGATCGTCGCCTTGCTGACGGCACTGATCTACAAGGTCTCGATCGCGGATGCCTTCAAGGAGCTGTGGGTCAACGTCAAGAAGATGAAGTTCGCGATGCTCACGATCGGCCTCGTCGTCGCGCTGGCCTACGTGATGGGCGACTCCGGCCAAACCCTGGCCCTCGGCACCTTTATCGCCGGCGCCGGCATGATCTACCCCTTCCTGGCTCCCACCCTCGGCTGGATCGGCGTCTACGTCACAGGCTCCGATACCTCGGCGAACATCCTGTTCTCTGGCCTCCAGTCGGACGTTGGGCATCAGATCGGTGCGAGCAGCGCGCTTGGTGTCGAGCACATGCGGCAGTTGCTGGTGGGTGCTAACGCCGCAGGTGGCGTCGTCGGCAAGATGATCTCGCCGCAGTCCCTCGCCATCGCGGCGAGTGCCATCGGTCTGGCCGGGAGCGAGTCCGCGATCCTTCGCCGGACGATCGCATGGAGCTTCATCCTGCTGGCGTTGCTCTGCGTCCTCGCCGGCCTGATGTCGACCCCGGTCCTCAGCTGGCTGATCCCCGGCTGATTGACTAAGAACCCCCGTCAGGCCCCAAGTCTGACGCGGCCCGCCCGAGGCTTGGGGCCTGAACCAGGCCCGGGTGGGTCACCCGAAATGCCTCATCGCTAAGGAGAGAGATATGGCACCCGGAACGGGAAAGACAGTGGCGTTGTTCGCCACCTGTATCAACGACACGATGTTCCCCGGGACTCCGATCGCCGTCGTCAAGGTGCTCGAGCGGCTCGGCTGCAAGGTGGTTTTCCCGAAGGACCAGACGTGCTGCGGGCAGATGCTCACCAACACCGGTTACTTCAAGGAGACCGTCCCGATCGTCAAGAACTACGTCAAGGCGTTCGGCGACTACGACTACATCGTCGGGCCCTCTGGCTCTTGCATCGGCGCCGTTAGGCACCAGCACCCGATGCTGGCGGAGCGGGCCGGCGACCAGGGCCTGAAGGCCGCCTCGGAGGAGGTCGTCAAGAAGACCTACGATTTCACCGAGTTCCTGGTTGATGTCCTAGGGGTCACCGACGTCGGAGCGTACTTCCCGCACCGCGTCACGTATCACCCGACCTGCCATTCGGTGCGCGTAGCCCACGTCGGGGACCGCCCCTACCAGCTGCTCAAGGCGGTCCGTGGCATCGACATCGCCGAGTTGCCCGACGCTGATCAGTGCTGTGGCTTCGGCGGGACATTCTCCGTCAAGAACCCCGACATGTCCGTCGCGATGGGCTCGGACAAGGCCCGCAATGTCAAGTCCACCGGAGCCGAGTACATCGTCACCGGCGACAACGCCTGCCTCATGCACATCACCGGCATCATGCACCGTATGAAGGCCGGCGTGAAACCCATCCACCTGGCCGAGATCCTTGCCCACACGGAAGGAGACGCAGCATGACCGTCACCGAGTCTCGCCCGAGGCTGACCCCCGCACCGCCGAGCGGCACCTACCTCGGCATGCCCGCCTTCCCGAAGGCCGTGAAGGCGGCTCTCGACAACCAGCAACTCCGCAAGAACCTGCACCACGCCACCTCCGTCATCCGCGCCAAGCGCGCAACCCGCGCGTCTGAGGTTCGCAACTGGGAGGAGCTGCGCGTCGCCGGCGAGGAGATCAAGAATCGCGTCGGCCGCCACCTCGACCAATACCTGGTGCAGGCCGAGAAGGCCATGACCGACGCGGGCATAACCGTCCACTGGGCGCGCGATGCCGAAGAGGCCAACCGGATCGTCATTGACCTTGTCAAGAGCAAGAACACGCCCGAGGTCGTCAAGATCAAGTCGATGGTCACCCAGGAGATCGACCTCAACGAGGCACTCGAAGAAGCCGGCGTCGCCGCCTGGGAGACCGACCTCGCCGAACTCATCGTCCAGCTCGGCCACGACCGCCCGTCGCACATCCTCGTCCCCGCGATTCACCGCAACCGTTCCGAGGTGCGAGAGATCTTCCTCGAGGAGATGAAGCAGTGGGGTACCCCGGCCCCCGAGGGCATCAGCGACAACCCGCCTGAGCTCGCCGGTGCCGCGCGCACCCACCTGCGTGAGAAGTTCCTGCGGTCGAAGGTCGCCGTCTCGGGTGGAAACTTCATCGTTGCCGAGACCGGGTCGCTCGTCATCGTCGAGTCTGAGGGCAACGGCCGCATGTGCCTGACCCTGCCCGAGACCCTGATCTCCGTCGTGGGCATTGAGAAGATCGTCCCCACGTTCGAGGATCTTGAGGTCTTCCTCCGCCTGCTGCCGCGCAGCTCCACCGGTGAGAGGATGAACCCCTACACCTCCATCTGGACCGGCGTCACCCCGGGCGATGGCCCGCAGGATCTGCACGTCGTGCTCGTCGACAACGGCCGCTCCAACGTTCTGAAGGACCCGGTCGGTCGCGAGGCGCTGCGCTGCATCCGCTGCTCGGCTTGCATGAACGTCTGCCCCGTCTACGAGCGCGCCGGTGGCCACAGCTATGGCTCGGTGTACCCCGGCCCGATTGGCGCCATCCTGACGCCGCAGCTGCGAGGCATGGCCTCAGCGGTCGACAAGTCCCTGCCGTTCGCGTCATCGCTGTGCGGTGCGTGCAACGAGGTCTGCCCGGTCAAGATTCCGATCGCGGACATCCTGGTTCACATGCGCAACAAGGCGGTCGAGAAGAAGCGCGAGCATCATCCGACGGTGGAGTCGCTGATCTTCAAGGTCGTCGCCTGGATCTTCGCCAAGGGTAGGAACCTCGCGTTCATTCAGCGCTTCAGCAAGTTGGCCGGGAAGCTGTTCAAGAAGCGCAGCCACTTCGGGCCGCTGCCGTGGCCGGCCTCCGGGTGGAGCAACGCCCGCGACCTTCCCGTCCCGCCGAAACAGACCTTCCGCGACTGGTGGCAAGAGCGAGAGGAGGCGTCCAAGTGAACGCCCGCGAAGAGATCCTGAGCCGCGTCCGCGCGGCGCTGAAGGACGTGAAGGAGAAGGATCCCGTCAAGGACGTCCCCGTTGCTTGGGCGTACAACCAGCCCACGCCGCTGGACAGCGTGCTCGACACCTTTGTCGAAAACATCCTCGACTACAAGGCCCGCATTGTCCGCACCCCGAAGGCCGGCACCGCCGAGAAGATCGTCGACGCCCTCAAGGAGATGGGCGCCAAGACCGTCGTAATCCCCGACGGTGCGCCGAAGGCCTGGGTCGATGCCGTCGCCGGCGCCGGCCTGGAGGTCGTGCGGGATCAGAACCTGTCGCGCCAGGAGCTGAACGAGATCGACGCCGTCCTCACCGGATCGGCGGTCTCCATGGCCGAGACCGGAACGATCTGCCTCGACCATTCCGCAGACCAGGGGCGTCGCGCCCTGACGCTGGTTCCCGACCGCCATGTGTGCGTCGTGACCGCCGAGTCGGTGGTCTCCGACGTGCCGGAGGCAGTGCACCGCCTCAAAGGTGCCGTCGAGAAGCGGCAGCCGATCACCTGGATCAGCGGTGGCTCCGCCACGAGTGATATCGAGTTGAGCCGTGTTGAGGGCGTCCACGGCCCCCGCCAGCTCTACGTCGTCCTCGACGAGGGCTGAGCCGGTTCAAACCGACGCAGATGGGGCGCGGAGTTTCTCCGCGCCCCATCTGCTGTTCGCGCGCGATGAGCTGCACAGCTAACGTATAGCGGG
>CAMCJC010000134.1 GCA_945875065.1 uncultured Propionibacteriaceae bacterium
CCTGAACCCGCCCGTAGCCAAACGCACCCCCGTTCACCCAAAACGGCGATTCGTGCCCGCTAAGAGGGCTGCCGGCTGTTCGCTGAGCCGTTACCCTGGAGACATGGAACGGTTTGCCATCGACGAGGAGATGTGGGCCCCCTTCGCGGGGAGCAACCCCGTCGTGTTCACGTTCTTCGACGGATACTTGGACGCCGGCCGGGTCGGCGCGACCCTCGTCGAGTCACTCATCAAGTTCTGCCCCTCCGAGCTGCTGGGCACGTTCGACTGGGACGAGGTCCACGACTACCGGGCCCGCCGCCCGATGATGCTGTTCGACACCGACCACTGGGTCTCGGTCGAGGAGCCGACGGCGAAGCTGCACGTCGCGCGTGACGGCCGGGGTACCCCGTTCCTGGTCCTCCGCGCGCCCGAGCCCGACCAGCGGTGGCGCGCCGTGGTCGACAACTTCGAGGAGCTGTTCCGGCGGCTCGGGGTGTCGCTGGTGGTCACGGCTCACGGGTTTCCGATGACGCTGCCGCACACCCGTCCGACGCCGCTGGCGCTGTACTCCAACGACGAGTCGCTGCGAATCCCGAACCCGAGGTGGGTGGACCGGCTGGAGATCCCGGGCTCTTTCGCCGCGTACCTCGACCTGCACCTCGGACAGGCCGGCTTCCGCACCCTTGGGATCGGGGCGCACGTGCCGCACTACCTGGCGGTGACCAGTTTCGGGCAGGCGGCCGCGACGGTGCTACACCAACTGGACACGTCAACGGGCCTGCTGCTGCCGACGAACCAGCTCGACCTCGACGCCGAGGCCAACCTGATGGCGATCGACTCCGACACCGCGGGCGACGAGACCGCCGCCGAGCTGCTCGCCCAGCTGGAGGAGCAGTACGACCGCTACGCCGAGGCCGCCAGCGAGGTCCTGCCCACCGGCGACGAGATCGCGGCGGCCGTCGAGAGCTTCCTCGCCGAGCGTCGCAACCAGCCGCCCGGCGATCAGTGGTCGCCCCCGTCGAGCTGATCGACTAGGTGAACCAGCAGCGACCCGGCGACGGTTAGGACGTCGCGGGCACCCCCCGTCGATCCCGGCGCGTTGATGACGACGGCGCGGACACCGCCGCAGGTCGCGACGCCGGCGAGACCGCGCGAGAGCAGGGCGCGCGGGGTGTGCTCGGCGCCGAGGCGGCGGGTGGCCTCCATGATGCCGGGAAGCTCGTAGTCCAGAAGGTCGCGCGTAGCTTCGACGGTGACGTCCCGAGGGGCGACGCCGGTGCCTCCCGTGGTGACGACGACGCGGGCGCCGGCGGCGATCGCGGCCTGGATGGCACCGGTGATGGCCGGCACCTCGTCGGGCACGGTGACGGGCTCCTCGACCTCGAACCCCTGGTTGACAAGGGCGTCGACTATGAGGGGGCCGGAGCGGTCGGCGTAGGTTTCTGAAAAGACCCGGTCGGAGCAGGTGATGACGGCGGCACGCATGGGGTGATCCTGCCACGACTGCCCATAGCGGAAAGGCAAGTGGTTGAAGACTGCGCGAGGGGTCTAGGGTTGGTTGTGGATTGACGTCGACGACACGAGGAGAACCTTGTGAAGGGCATCGCTGTTTTCTCCGGTTCCGCGCATCCGGCGCTGGCCGACGAGATCTGTGGCCACCTCGACATCCCCCGGTCCTACGCGCGAATATCGCGCTTCAGCAATGACTGTCTCCAAGCCCAGCTGTTCGCGAACTGCAGGCAGCGCGACGTCTACATCGTCCAACCGCTCGTGCCGCCGACTCAGGAGCATCTGATGGAGCTGCTCCTGATGATCGACGCGGCGCGGGGCGCGTCGGCAGGGCAGATTACCGCCGTGATCCCGCACTACGCGTACGCTCGGTCGGACAAGAAGGACGCTTCGCGGATCTCGATCGGCGGGCGGCTCGTCGCGGATCTGCTCGTCACGGCCGGGGCGCACCGGGTGTTGACGATGGCGCTGCACGCGCCCCAGGTCCACGGGTTCTTCTCGGTTCCGGTCGATCACCTGACGGCGCTCGGCGTGATCGCGGAGCACTACCGGCGTCGCGACCTGACGAACCACGTCGTCATCTCGCCGGATCTTGGTAACGCCAAGCAGGCGACGCTGCTCGCGCGGATGCTGGGGCTGCCCGTCGCCGCGGGCAACAAGCAGCGGCTGGCGGACGACAAGGTCGTGATCTCGTCGATCGTCGGCGATGTCGCCGGCAAGAAGGCGATCGTCCTCGACGACGAGATTGCTACGGGCGGGTCGATCGTCGAGATCGTGACGAAGCTGGCTGAGGAGGGGTGCCTGGAGGCGTCGGTGGCTTGCACGCACGGGCTATTCACCGGCAAGGCGGTGGAGAAGCTGACTACGGCGCCACACATCGCGGAGGTCGTCTCGACGAACACGGTGCCGGCACCGGAGAACTTCCCGGGCTTGAAGGTGCTGAGCGTGGCGTCGCTGTTCGCGGAGGCGATCGCGCGGATCCACGGCGGACGGTCGGTATCGAAGCTGTTCAACGAGGTCGACCCGGCGTACGCGCCCCCTCCGCCGCAGCCCGAGGGCCTGTTCTAGGGCATGACTTTCGAGACAGGGTCGTCACAGGTCGCGCTGAAACTGCTCCTCGGGGGCCGCGTGTGACGCGTTTCCCGGTGGCCTTTGGGGCTCCCGGTGGCGGAGCCGACGCACGACCTCCGGCCACGTCGGCACGACGACTCCGTGCGCGCGCATCTTGCGGCGCAGCTTGGTGCGAGTTATGAACAATCCGGCGATTCCCGTCGCGAAAAATGGGAACTGAAGGGCCATGGCGAGGTCGAGCTGCGCGGGGGTGTAGTGGCCGTCGGGCGCGAGCCAAGCAAGGAGAGCGCCGATGGCTAGGAGACAGACGGTCGCACCGGTGAATGAGCCGGCGATGACGAGGCCGTTCGCCGCGCCGAGGCGGTGGGGTGGCAGGAGGGTGCGGGGGAAGTCGAAGCCGATGCCGGTGCCCGGGCCAGCGGCTGCGAGCGCCAAGGTGAGCACGACGAGCAGCCACCATGGGGCTGGACCGGGCCAGATCAGGGCGAGGGTCCAAGAGGCCGCGCTGGCGATGATGACGGTGAGGGCGAGGTTGCTGCGTCTGAGGGGGTGACGGGCGGTCAGCCACCCCATGACCGGTGCGACACCCATCGACCCGAAAACGGTGAGGCTGAACAGGAACGCTGCTTCGGCTTGGGTACGGCCCTGCGACTGCACCAGCCACGGGATGCCCCAGATCATCGCGAACACGTTGACGCTGAAGCCGGATGTGAGGTGGATCCAAAAACCGAGGCGGGTCGCGGGGTGGCGCCAGGCCTCGATTACGCCTCGGGGGAGGTCGCGGATGTGCTCGCCCTGGGGCTTGGCCCGGGCCTGGCCCACGGGCACATCGTGGACGAGGAACACCGTCGCGACTAGGGCTGCGACTGACAATCCGGCGGCGGTCAGGAATGTCGCGGCCCAGCCGTGGAGTTCGAACAGGGGAAGCAGGAGGGCGACGGACCACACCTGGCCGAACTGTCCCAGCAGCCCGGTGAGCTGGCTGAGGATCGGCACGCGGCCGGGGGAGAACCAGACCGGGACGAGGCGGAGGACGGAGCCGAACATGCAGGCATCGCCGATGCCGACGAACACGCGCGCGGCAAGGGCTAAGGCGAACGTGTCGGTGAAGGCCATGGCGGTCTGGGCGCCGGCCATGACAACGGAGCCGACGAGGAGCATCGCGCGGGAGCCGTAGCGGTCGATCAGGACGCCGACTGGAGCCTGAGCCAGTGCGTAGACGGCCAGTTGCACCATGACGAACGTCGAGATGGCGCTGACGGAGGTGTGGAAGTGCTCCGCCGACGCGATACCGAGGGACCCGAGCGAGGTCCGGTGCATGATCGCGACGGCGTATGCGAAAACCCCGACCACCCAGATCGTCCAAGCCACGCGGCTGTCCTGCCCCACCGCGACCCTCCTGTATTCAACTGGGTCAAGCCTACCGATAGCCGGTGGATTCGAGGGGTTCTTGGTCAGTCGCCGAGCGGCGACGTTGCCTCAGTCGCCGCTTAGGGCCCGGACCCAGGCGGGGATGCTGGGGGAGGGGGAGGCCGATGCGGAGGCGGCGATGTCATCGGCGGTGACGTCGCACTTGGCCTTGGTGCCGGGGGCGGGGCCGAACTCGCGGCCGGCGAAGACGTTCTTCTTGACCCAGGCGTAGTAGTCGTTGAACTTGCCGGTGTCGTAGGGGTTGTCGGCGGCGCAGCGGGCGACGTAGTAGCCGACGACCTCCGCCAGCGTCTCGGTGTCCTTGGTGCCCGCGTAGGAGGTGAACTGGCCCTGCTTCTTCGCTAGGGACTGGAACTGCGTCCAGTAGGCAGGGTTGCCGAAGCGGTCGGCGTTCCAGGCGTGGGTGAACTCGTGGATGATCAGCCTCGACAGGCGGCCCGGGTCGTTGTTGCCGAGCACCTCGCTCCATTTGCCGAAGTCCATCGTCACGTAGCCGGACTTCGTCAGGCCCCAGTCGCCCCATGCGTAACCGCTGATCGGGGCCGCGTTGATGCCGATGTTGCCGGAGTTACGCTGCTGAATGGTGGCCATGAACTCGGTGCAGCTGACCGCATCGAGCGATTCCCACAGGATTTGGATCTGCTTGCGGTTCGCGTCGCTCCAGCCGGAACCGGCGAGCTTGACGGAGAAGTTGGTCTCGATCTGCTTCTGGATCTCGGACAAGGACGCGTCCTTGCCGGGCCAGGGATGCGTGACGGGGCACGGGGCGTGGACGCCGACGATCGACGGCCCGACGGCCAGCTTCTCCTCGTCGGCCTTGGCGCCGGACGCTGCGACGATGCCTGCGATAGCGACGACGGCCGCCACCAACCACAACGCGAACTTACGCATCCTTCTCCATTCGGTTAACCAACGACCAAAAGTCTCTCAGGATTCTCAGGAATGTCAACTTGACGGCCGACGAGACCCCTAGTCACGCCGCGCTGTGGTTTGAACGGACGACATCATTGCACGGTTTGCGTCCTCGAAGGTGCCGGTCGTCGGTGAGACGAGGCGTCGGGGCCGTGTGTTGAGAACCGACGACGTCGCGACCTGACCAGGACTACTCTCACCCCATGTCCGTCTTCGAACTGCATCGCACCGCTAACCCCACCCCCGAGGCGAAGCGCGCTGAGCTCGTCGCCGATCCGGTGTTCGGCAAGGTCTTCACCGACCACATGGCGGTTGCCGATTACACCGAGGGGCGCGGCTGGCACGACCTTCGGATCGTTGCCACCGACGACTTCCGCCTGCACCCGGCCGCGGCGGTGCTGCACTACGGTCAGGAGATCTTCGAGGGGTTGAAGGCCTATCGGCACGACGACGGGTCGGTGTGGCTGTTCCGTCCGGAGAAGAACGCGGCCCGGTTCGTCGCGTCGGCGGAGCGCCTGGAGATGGCGCCGTTCGACCCCGGGCAGTTCCTCGCGTCGGTGACGGAGCTCGTCGCGCTGGAGGAGGCGTGGGTCCCGCGACCCGACGGCGAGAAGAGCCTGTACCTCAGGCCGTTCGAGATCGCGAACGAGCCGTATCTCGGGGTCCGTGAGGCGAAGAACTATATCTACGGCCTGATCGCGACACCCGTCGGTGCCTACTACCCGGCGCCGGTGAAGCTGTGGGTGACGCCGAACTTCACGCGCGCGGCTCCCGGAGGCACCGGCACCGCGAAGTGCGGCGGCAACTACGCGGCGTCGCTCGCCGCGGCCAACGAGGCCGCCGCGCACGGCTGCGGTCAGGTGCTTTATCTCGACGGTGCCGAGCACAAGTGGCTCGAGGAGTGCGGCACCATGAACTTCATGATGCTGACCAGCGACGGCGAGATGGTCACGCCGGCGCTCGGGTCGATCCTGCCGGGCGTCACCCGCGACTCGCTCCTGAAGCTCGCCGCCGACCACGGCCTCAAACCCGTCGAGCGCCACATCTCCATCGACGAGCTGCGCGCCGGCCTGGCCGACGGCAAGATCGTCGAGACGTTCGCGTGCGGCACGGCGGCGGTGATCACGCCGATCGTCGGGTTCGCGTCGCCGGAGCACGGCGAGCAGGTCGTTGGGGACGGCGAGCCCGGCGTCAAGACGAAGGAACTCCGCCAACATCTGCTCGATATCCAGTACGGCCGTGCCGAGGACAAGCAAGGCTGGATGCATCGGGTCGTTTGACGTGTTCCAGGCGATCATCGGTGTGCTGGGCTACGTCCGGCGCGAAGACGACGTCCTGTTCGTGCTCCGCAGCCGTGACGGCGATGACCACCAGGGCAAGTGGAACGGCCTGGGCGGCAAGCTGGAGCCCGGCGAGGACGCCTTGGTGTGCCTGGCGCGCGAGCTGCGCGAGGAGGCGGGCATCGATGTGAAGGCGGCTCGTCTGCGCGGCACCGTGTCGTGGCCTGGGTTCGGCTCGGACGGGTCGAACTGGTTCGGCTTGGTGTTCGTCGTCGACGCGTTCGAGGGCACACCGCCGGAGCGCAACGACGACGGTCCCTTGGCGTGGGTGCCCGTCGACCAGGTCATGGAGTTGCCGATGTGGGAGGGCGACCGCCATTTCCTGCCGCTGGTTCTCGACGACGACCCCCGCCCGTTCCACGCCGTCATCCCGTACCGCGACGGCGAGGTCGTGGCTGAGCAGGTCGCGGTCAGCCGCTAGTGACCGGTCCGCCCCCTTCTTGTGGGCGTGAATCGCCGTTTTGGGTGAATGGGGGTGTGTGTGGCTAGGGGTTTTGCGTCGCCTGTTCATCTGGCCCGGCGTTTCGTGCACGCCTTGGGGGTGTTGGGGTGGGGGTGTGGGGCTGCGGGTCGGATTGTGTTGGCTTGGTCGATTGTGTCTGTCCGGCCGTCCCCTCTGTGGGCGTGAATCGCCGTTTTGGGTGAATGGGGGTGGGTGTGGCTAGGGGTTTTGCGTCGTCCGTTCACCTGGCCCGGCGATTCGTGCACAC
>CAMCJC010000135.1 GCA_945875065.1 uncultured Propionibacteriaceae bacterium
GCGCGGGTGGTGCGAGGGGTGAAGCCATCACCGCAGACTTTCTCCCGCGGAAAGTGAGACTTCTCCAAAAGGACTACGTCCAAACCCCGCCGGGCGAGGTTGGCGGCGGCCGCGGACCCCCCCGGGCCGGCACCGACGATCACAACGTCGGCCTGCGCCTTCGGCATTCGCACTCCTTTTCTAACAGTCGAGGCCCCAGGAGCCGCCGAAAGACTCTCTCCTCGGCGCTGAGATTCTGGTCCGACCAATTGGCGATCCCTAACGCTACCCGCACCTACTGGCGCCGATTTCAGGGGGGGTCCCCTAGGCCGTCCCAGGAGCCGCGCCAAGAGCGGATCGATGTGCGGTTCCCTAGAAACACCGGTCAGTTTAGGGGTCCGCGCGCCTTCCGACCAACGAACCGCCACATCCGGGATAGACCGTTTCCATCGGGGCTTTCACACACTATTTTTGCAACATCTTCAGCACGTAAATAGTGGTTTATTTGGAATCCTGGCCCCTGGTCCCCTGGCCCGTTGTGGCCCCTCCGCCCGCACTGGGCTATCGTTCCCCGCGTGAGTCCTGACTTCGCGACGAAGAGGCTTCGTGCCACCACCGTCGCCATCGACGACCCTGGAACCCTCCATAAGTTCCTCGGCGAGGGCTCAACAGCATTCCTCAGGCACGGCGAGGGCATCGTCACGCTCGGCTGCGTGACTCAGTTCGAGACCGATTACGCGGATGCGGCGGATGTCTGGTGGACGGAGGTCGCCTCCCACATCGACCACGACTCCGAGTTACCCGGAACGTTCGGAACCGGGCCCCTGGCCGTGGGCTCCTTCGCGTTTGACCCCGAGCAGTCCCGCTCCGTGCTCCTGGTTCCCGAGACGATCATCGGGCGCCGGGCCGGCCAGGCCTGGCTCACTCGAATCAGCGAAGGTCGCGTCAGCCTGGACCTACCCGAGGCAGCCGAACCGCCCACGGCCCCCGCCGGGGTTCACCTCGTACCCGACGGGGTGCCGGGCGACAAGTGGCGCGACCTCGTCGCCGAGGTCGTGGCCCTAATCCGCGCCGGCGAGATCTCAAAGGTGGTGCTGGCCCGCTCCCTGAAGGCCTGCGCCGACGCACCCATAGATCCCCGCCACATCCTGGCACGCCTGATCGAGCGCTACCCGATGGTATGGACCTACCTCGTGGCCGGCCTGGTCGGCGCCACCCCCGAGATGCTGGTGCGCCGCGAGCACTCCCTGGTGACTTCCCGGGTCCTGGCCGGGACCATATCGATAGACCCCGACACGACTGACGCCGTCACCCAAGCCGCGAAGCTCACGGGCAGCGGCAAGGACGTCGCGGAGCACGAATTCGCCGTGACCTCGGTCGCCGAGGCTCTCGCCCCATACTGCGCCGCACTGAATGTGCCGGAGTCGCCGTCGGTGCTGACCCTACCCAACGTGATGCACCTCGCGACCGACGTCACCGGCGTCGCCGACCCAGATGTCAGCGCCCTAGCCCTAGCCGCGGCCCTCCACCCATCCGCGGCGGTGTGCGGCACGCCGACGCACGTCGCGGCGCGCGTGATCGCCGAGCGTGAGCGCCTGGACCGCGGCCGCTACGCCGGCCCCGTCGGCTGGGTCGACAGCGAAGGCGACGGCGAATGGGCGATCGCCCTGCGCGGCGGCTACATCAACCCCGCCGTCCCCGACGAGATCCGCATTTTCGCCGGTGCGGGAATCGTCGCCGATTCGGACCCCGACGCGGAACTCGCCGAGACGGAAGCAAAATTCCGTCCGATGCTGCAGGCGCTAAACCTCACCTAACCGGTCCACACAGGTTCCCCTTATCTCGCACCTCTGGCCGCCGGCTTTGCCTTTTAGGCAACCTCGATCGAGTCAAAACCGAGCGAAATAGCGCAACACGATCGAGCTAAAACCCTAGTCAGGTCAGGTTTGACTTGCTTGCGGGGAGGAAATCTTGGGCGTAGCGTCTAACACGTCAGATGCGCTACAGACGAAAGGTCCCATAAATGTCCACCATCACTGCCGTTAAGTCCTGCACCACCACCAACTGCGCGTTCAACAACAACGGCTGCACCGCCTTCGCCGTAACAATCGATGGCAAGTCCGCGTGCTCCACCTTTATTACTCTCGACGCCCGCGGCGGCCTTCCGACGGCCGACGGTCGCGTGGGCGCGTGCCAGCGCCTTGAGTGCACGCACAACAAGGATCTCCTGTGCACCGCCCCTGGCGTGGACGTCGTCGACGCCGCCTGCACCTCCTTTGAGGCCCGCTAGAGGCCCCAGGTCCCTCGGGACCAGGAACTAGCCCCGTCTGCAAGCGAACAGACCGCCGGCCCCCGAAAGCGCGGGGGCCGGCGGCTTTTATTTCGGGAGCGGCGGTCAGATGCGCTTAGGGCGCACCGCCCCCGAGTCCTCCATCAGCGCGGCAACGCTAGCTTCGAGTTCCGTTAGGGTTTCCGGCGCCTCGCTAAAGGCCAAGAAGATCGTCACCTGCTCCTCGGCCGTGACCTGCATGAGCGTGATTCCGGCACGGTCGACATCGACTAGAAAGACCCGGTCGACGACGTGGGGGCACGGCCGGTTCTTATGGGCGCGGGCCGACACCTCACCGGGGATGAGACCGGCACGCACGGAGTCGCACAGCAATTCGAGGGCGGCCTCACCCCAGCTCCACACGGCATCGAACGTCGCGAGGTCGTCACGCGGGAAGTCGGGTTGGGGACGTACGGCGTCATTCCAGTTGAGCGGGGTGACTCCCCGGTTGTCGTGGACGAGGAGGCGGTTCGCCTCGATCACCCCGAGTCGAGTGCCATCGAGAGCGGCCAGGTCGGCGACCCGCTCGGGCAGCCAGCCGCGATCGCGGGCGCGGGCGGCATCGTCCTCGCGCAAGAACGTCAGCTCGCCGAGTAGGTGGAGGGATGCGGCGACGACGTCAAGCGTGATCACCTGCGCATGCCGGAACAGGTCGACGCGGACGTCGACGGGGACTCCGGCGGATAGTGACCTCAGCAGGCAGCCGGGGCGCGGCCGCAGCGCGACGACGAGATCTCCGGTCGGCAGGAGGCCGTGGGCGACCATGTCGTACTCGGCATCCAGTCGCCACGCGACGATCCCGGCGACCGCCCCGCCGGAAAGCATGCGCTCGGCGAGGGATGTCGCGCGCGCGATCGCTAGATCGGAGGGCCGCAGGCCGGGCGTCGTCGTCATGGGTATCACCTCGGGGTCGATTAGCGTGACCCCACACTACCCAAACCAACTAAGGCTTGCCTACCCTCCCCCGGAAATTGGCCGCACCCGCAGCTCCTCAAACGCGACGCTGCAGCGGCCCTCCCCAGGCTGGATTGTTACCCGGCTCAGCGCTTGCGCTGCACCTTGACCTTCGTCCCGCCCAGGCCTGCACGCTTGGCCTTCTCTTCGTCCAGGAGCCGGCGCTGTTCCTCGCTCTGTTCGAGGAGCGACTGCTGGTCCATGCCGCTGCGCAGCGCCATGAAGGAGATTACGGCGATCACCAGCGAGACCCACGACGGCAGCCCGAGCACGATTGGGAGCGTGACGAGCGCCACGATGTCGACGCCTTTGAACAGCGCGAACAGCAGGCCGGGAGGGAGCGCGCCGAAGCCCGTCGTAGCGACGAGCGGCCCGCCGTAGTTGGCGGGCTTGGCGGTGACCCAGCGGACGGCCGCCAGCAGCCCGGCGGCGGCCGTGATCAGCGACGCGGTGAGCCCCACTCCGATGTCGACGGACCTGCCGCCCACCAGGCCGAGAAAGGCCGGCGTGACCGCCAGCCCCCAGAGGGCCGCGAGCACTGCGGGTACGGCCATCGCCGCCTGACGGATCTGTCCTGGCCCGAACGGCAGGCATCGCTGCAAGCCCTTGGTGCGCGTCAACACGCGCAGCGAGTTGCAGAATCCGATCAGTGCTCCCATCAACACCAGCGCGGACAGCGGCGGGCTGAGCTGGCCAACGCCGAGCGCCTGAAGGGCATAAGGCACCAGCATCGAGCCGAGCCAGAACACCAGGGGCTTGGGGTCGCGCCAGAGACGCTGGACGTCACGCATGATCAAGGCGGTGATGCCGCGCCCCGCGCCACGGGTAGGCCGCACGTGGCCGCGGGCCCGGGAGCGGGTCTCGACAAGAATGTCGCGCACCAGCGCGAGATCGAGGGCGAAGGCGGCGCCCTGCATGCCGGCGACGAGAGACCCGCCGGCCACGAGACGCTGGCGCCGGATCTTGTTCATGCGCGACCACGCCAGCGCCGTCGCTACCAGGCCGAGCACCGTGCCGGCCCCGGCGACCACGTAGGCGAACTCCAGCCCGAGCGTCGCGATGGGACCGGGAGCCACGAGCCCGGCAGAGATGACTACCAGCAGACCGAGAGCCACGAAGGCGACGGCACCGGTCAGCCACACCAACAGCGTGACGAGCCAGCGGCGCTCGTCGCCTTGCTCGGCCGCGGCCAGCGCGACCAGGCCAAAGCAGCCGAGGCCCGCGGCCAGCGCCCACGTTAGGATGACCGCTCCCCCGCTGCCAACCAGGGCGGCGAAAATCGCGCCGAGGCCCGCGCCCACCAGGAGGGCGACAGTCACCGCCCCAAACAGGCGCCACCTGAGGAGACGACGCCGGTCGACGGTGCCTTCCAGGAGCCAGAACCCCTCGGCCACGGAAGCGAGGATCGGGCCGAACATGCGCGCTAGGACCAGGGCGAACGCGAGACACGCCGCGACCGCGGCCCACGGGATGAGGCCGCGGGAGGCCAGGCATTCAGCGCTGTCGCAGGTGGCGCCGAGGCGCTGGGCCTGCATGACGGAACTGACGAGCATCGCCCCGATGAGGATAACGGCGAATACCATCACATAGGCGTCGCTGAGCGCCTGGAGCAGGCTGCGGTCGGCGCGGCCGTGGCGCCAGTCCCGCACGAGCAGGCGGAGTTGCCGCTCGTCGACCTGCCCGATCGGGCCGAACCGGTCGCTCATCGCGTCAGCCTGACCTGGCGGGCGCCGATGGCCTCTAGAAGACTCGGCTCATGCGAGGCCAAGACGACGGCGAGGCCGTCCGCCAACTCCTCCTTGAGACGCTTGCCGAGCCAGGCGACGCCCTCGACGTCGAGGCGTTGCTCGGGCTCGTCGAGGACGAGGAGGCGGCGGGGGCGCACGAACGCCGTCGCCAGGGCGAGGCGGCGGCGCTGGCCCGAAGACAGGGTCGCCGGGAGCTGCCCGGCCTGCGGAACCAGTTGGACCTCCTCTAGGACCTCGTCGACGAGGTCGTCGGGGTCCTCTAGGCCGTGCGCGCGGGCGAGGAGGTCGAGGTGCTCGACGACGCTGAGGTCGGGAAAGAAGTCGAGGTCGTCGATGACGGTGGCGACGTCGCGTCGAATCTCCGGGTTGGCCTCGCTCATCTTGGTTCCGAGGACCTCGATGGTGCCCTCGTCGGGGCGGTCGGCACCAACGATGCACCGCAACACCGTCGACTTGCCGGCGCCGTTGCGTCCAGTCAGCGCCACGGCCTCACCGGCCGCCACCTGCAGGTCGAAACCGTCGACGATCGTCGTTGGGCCGTAAGCCTTCTTGAGTCTCTTTACTTGTAGAACGATGTCCTTTTTCGCCACGGGTCATATTGTTGCTCATCTATTACTGCGAGGCTCCTAACGGCTGCCCGTTCGGACCGGTAGGCTGACGTCAACAACCCAATGGAGGGACCCATGACCAGCAGAGCCTTCGTTCACCCGCAAGCCACACTGCGCCCCAGCAAGCTCGATCTCCTCGCCTCGTGGTTGCCAGACCAATGGTGGTTCGACGGCGACGCCACGGATCTGGAGATGATCACGCGATTCCGCTTCGTCGACCCTGCCGGCGAGGTCGGCCTGGACGGCATGCTGATTCGCTCGACGGACGCGGTCTACCACGTGCCGGTCACGTGGCGCGCGCAACCCCTGGACGGCGGCGCCCTGATCGGGACGCTGGAGCACTCGGAACTCGGTACCCGCTACTGCTACGACGCGCAGACCGATCCCGTCTATCTCGCCGAGTTGAGCCGCGTCATCGTCGAGAAGGATTCGGACGCCGAGATCGTCGACTCCGCGACCGACGCTGTCATTCCGACCAGCATCAAGGTCTTCGGCAGCGGCTTGGTGGAGGGCACCAAGGGCGGCTACCCGCACGTGATACACAAGCTGGATCGCGCCCCGATCAACGACGTGGTCGGCCAGCTCGTCGGGCAATGGACGTACAACGACGTCACCCGAACCGACCTTTTGGCCGTGATGCACTGATCTGACATCTGCCGTATACCTATAAGCTGCTACCCATGCAGCTTAATCGGGCCGGCCTCGACAAGAAGCGAGCTGAGGTTTCGGCCATGTTCGACGGGGTCGCTAGGCGTTACGACCTCCTAAACGCGATCCTCTCGCTGGGCCAGGAACGGGGTTGGCGACGCCAAACACTGGAGGCCCTCGATCTCCTGCCCGGCGAGAAGGTCCTGGATCTCGCGGCTGGCACAGGCACGTCGTCGCTCCCCTACCACGAGGCCGGGGCGATCGTGTTCGCCACCGACTATTCGATGGGGATGCTGGAGGTCGGCAAGAAACGCCATCCCGAGTTGAACTTCGTGCACGGCGACGCCCTGGCCCTGCCCTTTGGCGACGGCGTGTTCGACGCGGTGACGATCAGCTACGGCCTGCGCAACGTGGAGGACACGGCGGCGGCGCTGAAAGAGATGCACCGGGTGACCCGTCCCGGCGGGCGCCTGGTGATCGCCGAGTTCTCGACCCCCGTGAACAAGGCCTTCCGGTACGTATACGCGAATGGGGCCCTGCGGGTCGTGCCGCTGGCCGCCAAGATCTCTAGCAACCCTGTCGCCTACGGCTACCTGGCTGAATCGATCCTCGCGTGGCCCGACCAGCAGCACCTAGCCGACCTGATCGCCG
>CAMCJC010000136.1 GCA_945875065.1 uncultured Propionibacteriaceae bacterium
GGCGGCGCTTGAGCGGCCGGCCGGTGAGCATCGGCGGGGCAGCGTCTTAGGGCGCGACCTCATTGCCGAGCTCGGCTAACCTGAGGCGGTGCTCGGCTACTTCGGTCCCGCGGGGACGTTCACTCACCAGGCCTTGTTGACGGTTAGCGACGACGAGGCCGTCCCGTTCGCGAGCGTGGGGGAAGCTCTCGACGCGGTGCGGCGCGGGCAGGTCGAGGCGGCTGTCGTACCGATCGAGAACTCCGTCGAGGGCGGCGTCTCGGCGACCCTCGACAAGCTCGTCGATGGTGACCCGCTGGTGATCCAGGGGGAGGTTGTGATCCCCGTCGAGTTCGGGCTGTACGTGCGACCGGGGACGTCGCTGGAGGACGTCGCGCAGGTGCTGACACACGGGCACGCGGCCGCCCAGTGCCGCGACTGGCTGGCCACGATGATCCCCGACGCCCAGGTCACGGAGGCCGGGTCGACGGCGGGGGCGGCCCGGGAGGTCGCGGATTTGCAGTCGCGCTACGACGCCGCGATCTGCGCCCGGGTCGCCGGGGAGTTGTACGGGCTCGACGAGCTCGCCCACTCTATTGAGGACAACCCAGGCGCCGTGACGCGCTTCGTCATCGTCGCGAAACCAGGGGCGCTGCCGGAACGCACCGGCGCCGATAAGACCACCCTCATGGCATACATGCGCGAGGACCATCCCGGCGCGCTGCTGGAGATCCTGCAGCAGTTCGCGGTTCGGGGCGTCAACCTGTGCCGGATCGAGTCGCGGCCGACGAAGACGATCCTCGGCAGCTACTGTTTCGCGATCGACGCCGAGGGGCATCTCGCGGACCGCCGCTTGTCCGAGGCGCTCCTCGGCCTGCACCGCATCTGTCGCGACGTCATCTTCCTAGGCTCCTATCCGCGCGCTGACGAGCAGTCGGCGGTGGTGCGTCGTGGATTCGATGATGAGGCGTTCGAGGAGGCGGGCCGCTGGGTCGCGTCGTTGGGGGAGCTGGGCTGACAGGTGCATCGCGAGCCGTAAACTCAAGTCCCATGATCGACCCCAAGCTGCTGCGCACCAATCCCGACGCTGTTCGCGCCTCCCAGAAGGCGCGCGGCGAGTCCGTCGAACTGGTTGACGACATCGTCGCCGCCGATGAGGCGAGGCGCTCGGGAATCGCCCGCTTCGAGCAGCTTCGTGCCGAACAGAACGGCCTCGGCAAGCAGATCGCCAAGGCTAAGGGCGACGAGAAGGCTAGCCTGCTAGCCCGTACCAAGGAACTCGCGGCCAAGGTTAAGGCCGCCAAGGAAGATGCCGACGCCGCCGGGGCTCGGTTCGACGAACTCGTCCTGGGCCTCGGCAACATCGTCATCGACGGTGTGCCGTTGGGGGGTGAAGACGACGGCGTCGTCATCGAGACTGTCGGGACGCCCCGCGACTTCGCGGCTGAGGGCTTCGAACCCAAGGACCACCTTGAGCTAGGGGAGGCGCTCGGCGCGATCGATATGGAGCGCGGCGCGAAGATCTCCGGGTCGCGGTTCTACGTGCTCACGGGGGTCGGCGCCCAGCTGGAGTTCGCCCTGATCAACCTGGCGATGGCGAAGGCCGCCGAGTGGGGGTTCACGCCGATGATCCCCCCGGCGCTCGTGAAGCCGTCGGCGATGGCCGGCACCGGCTTCCTCGGGCAGGCGGCGCAGGACGTCTACCACCTGCCAGCCGACGACATGTACCTGGTTGGGACCTCGGAGGTCGCGCTGGCGGCCTATCACAGCGACGAGATCCTCGACGCCGAATCGCTGCCGCGACGGTACGTCGCATTCTCGCCCTGTTTTAGGCGCGAGGCGGGGTCTTACGGGAAGGACACCCGCGGCATCTTCCGCGTTCACTGGTTCGACAAGGTCGAGATGTTCGTCCACTGCAAGCCCGAGGACGCCGTCGCATGGCACGAGAAGCTCCTCGGATTCGAGAAGGACTTCCTGCGGGCCTTGGAGATCCCGTTCCAGGTTCTCGACGTCGCCTCGGGCGACCTGGGGCTGTCGGCGGCCCGTAAGTATGACTGTTACGCGTGGCTGCCGACGCAGCAGCGTTACCGGGAGGTGACGTCGACGTCGAACTGCACCCAGTTCCAGGCGCGTCGCCTCGGTATTCGATACCGCGCCGAGTCGGGTACGGAGCACGTTGCGACCCTCAACGGCACGTTGTGCGCCATGACCCGCATCATCATCATGCTGCTGGAGAATCACCAGCAGGCCGACGGGTCGATCTACGTGCCTGAGGCGCTGCGTCCGTTCCTGGGCCGCGACTCGCTCACCGCGTAGGTGCGGCCCGCCGGGGCGGGCCGCGGGTTGGTCAGTGCTGGATCAGTTGGGGCTCGGGCAGGCCGCGCTGCGCCCTAACGCGGCGGGAGATGCCCTCAATCGCCTTCAGCGCGGCGAGGACCATCTCTGCCGTGACGGGGAACGGCATGTTGTGGATGGTCTCGCCTTCCTTGGTGGCGTCCGCCGCGACAGCGGTCAACTCCGGGGAGTCGGGGCTCAGGCCGATCTCGGTGAGAGAGTTGGGCAGGCCGACGCGGGTGGTGAACTCGACGAAGTCCTCGACCTCTTGGGTTGGTGCTCCTTCCAACACGAGCTGAGTCAGTGACCCGATGTTGACCTTCTGGCCGTGGGTGAGGCCATGGGTTTGCGGGGCGGCGGTGAGGCCATTGTGGATGGCGTGCGCGGCGGCGAGGCCGCCGGACTCGAAGCCGAGGCCGGACAGCAAGGTGTTGGCTTCGACGACCGCCTCGAGGGCGGGCGTGACGACCCCGGCGCGGACCGCGTCGATGGCCGGCAGGGCGTTCTCCCACAGGAGCTCCCAGCTGAGCTTGGCGAGGGCGGTGCCGGTGCGGGTGGGGCGACCGCCGGCCATGGTTCCCCCGGTGCCGCGGGCGGTAGCCCGGGCCTCCAGCCAGGTGGCCAGGGCGTCGCCGATGCCGGCGATGAGGAAGCGGTCGGGGGCGTCAGCGACCATCTGGGTGTCGATCAGCACCAGGTCGGGGTTGTGGGGGAAGAAGCGGTACTCGAGGAACTCGCCGTCGTCGTTGTAGATGACGGACAGGGCGGAGGTCGGGGCATCGGAGGATGCGGCGGTGGGGACGCTGGCCCAGCGGATTCCGGCGAGGTGTCCGGCGGCCTTGACCGCGTCGATGGCGGAGCCACCGCCGAGCGCGATGATGACGTCGTGGCCGCCGGTGCGGATCTTCTCGACGAGGCCGTCGACGGCGCTCGGGGTGGTGTAGCCCTGGAAGCCGGCGCGGTGCACAGGCAGTTCGGCTGCTTCAAGGGATGCGGCCACGAGGTGGCCGCTGCGGTTCCAAGCGGAATCGCTGGAGACGAGTAGCGGAATGGTGCCGATTTGTTTGATGTGGTGCCCGAGCTGATTGATAGCTCCGGCTCCTTGTACGTAGTGAGCGGGGCAGCAGAGAATGGTTAGCGCTGACATTTTTCAGGTAGCTCCTTTACTTCCTGTAGTTGCCGAAAGTTAAGGTTATCAACGAACGACAGCCAGTGCCATGCCCCTGTGTAAACCGGAATCTACGAGGAGCCAGGTCGCGGTCCCAAAGTGATGCCCGGAGGCGACTCGGTGCTCCCGACCTGGTGCTCCCCCCAATCCGGCGCCCCGCCCAAACCCGGTGCTCCGCTCACCCATCGCCCTATCCCGGGCACGAATCGCCGTTTTGGGTCAACGGAGGTGCTGTGGCTAGGGAGTTTGTGGGGCTCGTTCACCTGGACCGGCGATTCGTGCACGATCCCCTGGGTGGCTGGAGGAGGGGGAGGGAGCGGCGACCAGGTTGCTGCTGGCCGCGGCAGTGATACACTCCGGCGCTTAACGAAGGAGTGGTAGATGAGCTTCAGCCCGCGATTAGTGGCGCTCGACATCGACGGGACGATCGTCGACAACGACGGCAGGCTGCTGCCTCGGGTGCGGGATGCCATCCGCAGTGCCGCTGAGCAGGTGCCGGTGGTGTTGACGACGGGGCGGGCTTGGCTGGGTACGAAGCTCATCATCGACGAGGTGGGGCTGCCGGCAGGGCCTGTGATCTGTTCGAACGGCGCCCAGATCCTGCGGTTTCCACCGCTGGAGATCGTGCACGAGGTCCGGTTCGACCCGGCGGACACGATCGAGAAGGTCCTGAAGGTGGCGCCGAACGCCCTTGTCGCGGTGCAGGACGGGGTGCATTGGCGGGTCTCGAAGCCGTTCCCGCCGGGGGAGCTGACGGGGGTCTCGGGGGTTGAGACCTTGGAGGAGTTGTCGTCACGGTCTGTGACGCGCGTGGTCATCCGTGATCCGGAGAGCGACGAGGACATCTTCTTGCGGATGGCGTCATCGTTGGGCCTGCATGGCGTCTCGTACTACGTGGGCTGGTCAGCGTGGATGGACATCGCGCCGCTGGGCGTGGATAAGGCACAGGCGTTGGAGCGGGTGTGCGGCGACCTGGGTATCGACCGCTCCGACGTGCTGGCCGTCGGTGATGGCCGCAACGACATCGAATTACTGGAGTGGGCTGGTCGGGGCGTGGCCATGGGACAGGCACCGGACGAGGTCGCGAGCCGTGCCGACGACGTCACCGGCGATGTCGTCGCGGGGGGCCTTGCCGTTGAGCTGGAGCGTTGGTTCGGTGAGTAGGGGCTGCTGGGCGGGCGGATGCCCGGGAGTGAGATGTCGGCGAGGCCAGCCGGTGGCTGACCCCGCCGCGTTAAAGGTTGGTTGTCTATAAGGGTTATGAACCGGGCCGCGCCCTGCCGCCTGAGAAGTCAAGCGACGGCGGTTCGGGGTCCAAGTACCTCGGCGGCGGCGGCCATGACCTGCTGCTTGGTCGGGCGGAGGCACTTCGGCTTGGCCTCGCCGACGGCCTCGGCGTTGGCGCGACGCAGGTGGCGCTTAACTGTTGACAAAGAGCAGCCCATGCGGGAGGCGATCGCGTTTAGCGACATCGTGGGGTTGGCGGACCGCAGTCGCGCAATCTCCTCGTGGTTGAAGGCTCGGCCGGAGTTGACGCCGGCGAAGGTGTCGTTGTCTACAGGGTGGATGCTAACGCCTAGCCGTGCGCGAATTTGGTGACGCTGGGTCTCGGTGGTGCCGGCAACGAAGCCCGCGACGTCGTATAGGACGACGGCGTTGGTCAGGCAGGCCTCGCGCAGCGGACAGGCGGCGCACACCATCGCCGCCTTGGACATCAGGGCGGCCCGTTCGTTGCGGGTCGCTGCGGTCTTACGCACCGGCTCGTCCTCCAGGAGCGGGTGCTGGAACAAGGAGGCGAACTTGGAGCACGGGGTTGTGGTCTCTCGGGTCTCGTTCATCGTCATTCCTATCCTCGGCGCCCCGTCGGGGGCTTGGCTTGTTGCCTACAACTAGGTTGACGTAGCCGAAGGAGGCCGAACAGCCATTTGGCTAGGGGGTATTACCTGACTTCGCTGGGTAGCCGACCCTGACGGATCTAGGTACCTGTACTTAGGGCACTTAACTGGACGCTTGTCGCGCTGACTAGGGTCGCGGCCTGTTGGTGTCCACCTTTCGGTCGAAATGCTAAGTCATGTGGGGGTTATTCGCCGCGTCCGTGAACTCGTGCTCTTGTATGCACATACTCAGGCCGGGTGTGAGCAGTTCTCGACGCGTTCTGCAAGACATCCGAAAGGGGGCCTCAAGGTTGACTCTAAGGCTACTGTCTTCCCCCTTTTGGTTTTCCCGATGATGCGCTAGCGTGCAGGGATCGAACTAAAGAATCAGTGCGCAAAGGAGGGCATGGATGTCATTGGCAGAGGTGAGCGAGTGGACGCTCCGGGCCAAGTGCAGGGACATGGCGGACGCCTTGTTCCCAGAGGGCAAGGATCAGAAACGGGTCCGTGCCGTGTGTAGGACGTGCCCGGTGCGCATGGAATGTCTCGCCGAAGCTCTAGACAACCGAATCGAGTGGGGGGTCTGGGGTGGAATGACCGAGCGTGAGCGTCGCCGACTGCTGCGCACCCGGCCCGATATCACGTCGTGGCGTGACGTTCTCCTGACCTACAGGGAACTGTCGGAGGCCGTCTGACGGACCTCATCGACAGCCCCCGGCGGGGCGTGACAAGCTTGGACGCATGACAAAGTGGGAATACCTCACCGCACCGATCCTCAGCCACGTCTCCCAGCAGATCCTCAACAACTTCGGTTCCGAGGGCTGGGAACTCGTGGCGGTCGCGCCCGGGTCGAATCCGGACACCGTCGTCGGCTACTTCAAGAGGCCGCTGGAGTCGTGATGAGCACGCCGTCCCAGCGTCTCGCTGAACTCGGCCTCGAGCTCCCGCCAGTAGCGACGCCCCTAGCCGCGTACACGCCCGCCCTAAAGGTAGGGGGCCAAGTGCTAACCTCCGGGCAGCTTCCGATACGCGACGGAACCCTCGTCGCGACCGGTCGCCTGGGTGCGGGCGTGAGCCTCGACGACGGCGTCGCCGCGGCTCGTCAGTGCGCTCTGAACGCGCTCGCCGCCGCCGCGGACGTAGCCGGCGGGATCGACAACATCGCTCGCGTGATAAAGGTCGTGGTGTTCGTCGCCTCGGACCCGTCGTTCACGGCGCAGCCACAGGTCGCCAACGGTGCCTCCGAGCTGCTCGGTGAAGTCTTCGGCACGCCGCACGCGCGCAGCGCGGTCGGGGTTGCGGTCCTGCCGATCGACGCGCCCGTCGAGGTGGAGATCGTCGCGGAACTGCGGTGAGCGCGGCTGAGGTCGGGAGGCGCCTAGCGGAGGCGTATCCCGATGCCCACTGCGAACTCGACTACACCAGCCCGTTCACACTGCTGGTGGCCACCGTGCTGTCGGCTCAGACCACCGACAGGCGCGTCAAGGAGGTCACCCCGGAGCTGTTTCGCCGCTGGCCGGGGCCCGAGGAACTCGCTGGCGCGGAGCCGACCGATGTCGAA
>CAMCJC010000137.1 GCA_945875065.1 uncultured Propionibacteriaceae bacterium
AACTCGGCGGTCAACTCGTCGATGTGTCGGGCCTTGCCGGCATCGGCGTCGTACCAGGCGTTGAAGACCTGCAAGAAGATCCATTGCGTCCACTTGTAGAACTCGACGTCCGTCGTCGCCACGCTGCGGCGCGCGTCGTGGCCGAGGCCCAAACGGCGTAGCTGCCGCCGCATGTTCGCGATGTTCTGCTCGGTGGTGATTCTCGGGTGCTGCCCGGTCTGGACGGCGTACTGTTCGGCGGGCAGGCCGAACGCGTCATAGCCGAGGGTGTGCAGGACGTTGCGGCCCGTCATGCGCTGGTAGCGGGCGTACGTGTCGGTCGCGATGTAGCCCAAGGGGTGCCCGACGTGTAGGCCCGTGCCGCTGGGGTAGGGGAACATGTCGAGGACGAAGAGCTTCTCGCCGCGCTCGGCCGCTTTGGGGTCGGCCCAGACTCCCGCTGGATTGGGGGCCTCGAAGATACCCTCTGCCTCCCAGCGGTCCTGCCAGGCGGTCTCGATCTCGCCGGCCAGCTGCGCGGTGTACCGGAACGACGGCTCGCTCATCTCTCTCCTCACGACCGGCCCTCGCGGGGCGCGAGGACGCGGGGTAAGGATATCCGAGCCCTGCCGGGTGCGAGCTACCAATCCAGCCGATTGAATATCTATTCATTAAATGGCATAGTTCCTAGCATGACTTTCAAGGTAGCCGTCGCTGGATGCACCGGGTACGCCGGGGGAGAGGTGCTGCGTCTGTTGCTGCGGCACCCGGACGTCGAGATCGGGGCCGTCACCGGCAACTCGTCGGTCGGCGACCGGCTTGGAGCGCATCAGCCGCACCTGGCGCCGCTGTCGGATCGAGAGATCCTGCCCACGGCCACCGAGCATCTAGTCGGCCATGACGTCGTATTCCTCGCGCTACCGCACGGGGCGTCGGCCAAGGTCGCGTCGGGTCTCGGCGAGGATGTCCTCATCGTCGATGCGGGCGCGGACTTCCGCCTGAAGGACGCGGCCGCGTGGGAAGCGTTCTACGGCAGCCCGCACGCGGGCACGTGGCCTTACGGGCTGCCCGAGCTGCCCGGCTGCCGTGACGCGCTGCGAGAGGCCAAGCGGATCGCGGTGCCCGGTTGCTATCCGACAGCCTCCACCCTGGCACTGTTCCCAGCCGTCGCGGCCGGCCTCGTCGACCCGGCCGAGGTCGTGATCGTCGCGGCCTCGGGCACCTCGGGCGCGGGCAAGACCCCGAAGGCCCACCTGCTGGGCTCGGAGGTGATGGGCGGAGCGTCGGTCTACGGCGTTGGCGGAGTACACCGCCACACCCCAGAGATCGTGCAGAACCTCGTCAGCGTCACCGATGCCAAGGTCGGAGTCTCGTTCACGCCGATGCTCGTCCCGATGCCCCGAGGCATCCTCGCTACCTGCTCCGCGCCGGTTGTGGGGGGCGCTGGAGCCGACGCCGTGCGCACCGCCTACGACCAAGCCTATGCCGACGAGCCGTTCGTCGACCTGCTGCCGGAAGGGACGTGGCCGACGACCGCGTCGGTCCTCGGGTCCAACCGGGTCGCCGTGCAGGTTACGGTCGACGCCGCCGCCGGCCGCCTGATCGCGGTCTCGGCGATCGACAATCTCACCAAGGGCACCGCCGGCGGTGCCGTCCAGTCCATGAACCTCGCCCTCGGCCTGCCCGAAACCGCGGGCCTGTCCACGATCGGAGTCGCGCCGTGAGCGTCACCACGCCCAAGGGATTCGCTGCCGCCGGGGTCGCGGCCGGCATCAAGGTCAGCGGCAAGAAGGATCTGGCCCTCGTGAAGAACCTCGGGCCGGAGTTCGCGGCCGCGGGCGTCTTCACCCGCAATCGCGTCTACGCGGCGCCCGTGAAGTGGTCGCGTCAGGTGGTCGGCGGTGGCCGGATCGCCGCGGTGGTTCTCAACTCGGGCGGCGCGAATGCCTGCACCGGGCAGGCGGGCTACGCCGATTCCGTCGCCACGGCCGAGGCCGTCGGCGCCGCTATCGGTGTGGAGACCAGCGAGGTCGCGGTCTGCTCCACGGGGCTGATCGGCGTCCGACTCCCGATGCCCGCCGTCCTGGCCGGCATCGAAGCGGCTGCCGCCGCGCTTGCCGAGGACGGGGGAGCGTGTGCCGCCGAGGCCATCATGACCACCGACACCGTGCCCAAGCAGGCCGAATATCTCGGGGACGGCTGGAGCATCGGCGGCATGGCCAAGGGCGCCGGCATGCTCGCACCCGGGTTGGCGACCATGCTCGTCGTCGTCACCACCGACGCCCTGGTAGAGCCGGGAGTAAGGACTCCCGGCGCTACCAGGGCGGCGGCCCCCCCCCCGCCCCGGTAGAGCCGGGAGTCCTTGAGCCCGCGCTGCGCGAGGCCTGCCGCGTGACATTCGACCGGGCCGACTCCGACGGCTGCATGTCGACCAATGACACGGTTCTGCTGCTCTCCTCGGGGGCGAGTGGCGTCGCGCCGAAGCCGACCGAGTTCAAGGCGGGGCTGACCCAGGTGTGCGCGAGTTTGGCCGAGCAGCTCATCGCCGACGCCGAGGGCGCCCACCACGAGATCGCGATCGAGGTCGTGGGCGCCGCGAGCGAGCGTGACGCGGAGATCGTAGGCCGTGAGGTAGCGCGGTCCAACCTGTTCAAGTGCGCCATCTTCGGGGCCGATCCGAACTGGGGGCGCGTCTTGTCGGCGGTCGGTGTCACTGACGCGAAGTTCGACCCCGACCAGCTAGATGTCGCCTTCAACGGCATCCAGGTGTGCCGCGGCGGCCAGATTGGCGAGGACCGCTCGCTCGTCGATCTGAAGGCGCGGAGGGTGCACGTCTTGATCGACCTCCACGCGGGCGAGGCCACCGCGACCATCTTGACCACTGACCTCACGTACGACTACGTGAAGGAGAACGCGGAGTACTCGTCATGAGCCGCATCGCCAGCCACGACCGAAACATGCTGCTAGCCAAGGCCGCGACCCTCATCGAGGCGCTCCCGTGGCTCAGCCAGTTTGCCGGCGAGACCGTCGTCATCAAGTACGGCGGCAACGCCATGATCGACGACGACCTCAAACGCGCGTTCGCCGAGGACATCGTCTTCCTGCGCCGCGTCGGCCTCAAGCCAGTCGTCGTCCACGGCGGCGGACCCCAGATCAGCTCGATGCTGAAGCGCCTGGACATCACCTCGGAGTTTCGCGGCGGGCTCCGCGTCACCACGGCCGAGGCGATGGATGTCGTGCGGATGGTCCTCGTGGGACAGGTCGGGCGTGAGCTGGTCGGCCTCATCAACGCCCACGGGCCGTTGGCGGTCGGCATGTCGGGGGAGGACGGGGGCCTGCTGCGCGCGGTGCGTCGCGGTCTGGTCATCGACGACGAGGAGATCGACTTGGGGCTCGTCGGCGATGTCGAAAGCGTCGACCCCGCGCCGCTGAAAGACATCATCGCAGCCGGGCGCATCCCCGTCGTCGCCACCGTCGCGCCCGGTCCGGACGGGCAGGTCTACAACGTCAACGCCGACACCGCCGCATCCGCATTAGCGGTGGCGCTGGGGGCGCGTCGCCTGGTCATGCTGACCGACGTTGCGGGCCTGTACGCCAACTACCCGGATGAGTCGAGCATCATCACGTCGATCACCCCGGATGAGGTGCGAGAGCTGACCCCGACGCTATCGGCGGGGATGGTCCCGAAGATGGAGGCGTGTGTCCGGGCCGTCGACCAGGGGGTGACCTCGGCGACAATCATCGACGGCCGGGTGCCGCACTGCCTGCTGCTGGAGATCTTCACCGACGAGGGTGTTGGCACCATGGTTTCCAAGGAGGAACAGTGAGCGCGCAGGAGGACTACCAGGGCCGCTACGCCGCGGCGATGATGAACGCCTTCGGGGTCCCGAAACGCGTGCTCGTCCGCGGGGAAGGCGTCCACGTCTGGGACGCCGACGGTAACCGCTACACCGATCTACTGGCGGGTATCGCCGTCAACTCGCTCGGACACGGACACCCTGCGGTCGTCGAGGCGGTGACGTCGCAGCTTGACGCACTCGGCCACATCTCCAACCTGTTCGCGTCGCCGCCGCAGATCCGACTCGCCGAACGGCTTGCCGCGGCCGTGGGAGGCGGTCGCGTGTTCTTCACGAACTCCGGCGCGGAGGCCAACGAGACGGCGTTCAAGATCGCTCGTCTGACGGGTCGCCCGCGCATTCTCGCCATGGAGAACTCGTTCCACGGCCGCACGTTGGGGGCGCTCGCGATCACTCACACGGCTAAATACCGGGAGCCCTTCGAGCCGCTGCCGGGAGGAGTCGAGTTCCTGCCTTACGGTGACATCGCTGCCCTGGAGAGGGCGATCGACGATCAAGTAGCGGCGGTGGTCATGGAGCCCATCCAGGGTGAATCCGGTGTCCTGCCCGCGCCGGACGGTTACCTTCAGGCGGCCCGCGAGATCACCTCGCGCGCCGGCGCGCTGCTATGGCTCGATGAGGTCCAGACCGGAATCGGCCGCTGCGGCGAACTCCTGCTGGGGCGTTCCCTTGGCGTGGACGCGGACGTCGTCACCGTCGCCAAGGGCCTGGGCGGCGGCTTCCCCGTTGGCGCCTGCATCGCGACGGGCACCGCGGCCGAGCTCATCACCCCCGGCTCCCACGGTACGACCTTCGGGGGCAACCCGCCCGCCGCGGCCGCCGGGAACGCCGTCCTAGATCTCCTCGAAGGCGGCCTGTTGCGGCACGTCCGCGAAACCGGCGCCTGGCTCCGGTCCGCCATCGCACACCCGGACATCGTCGAGGTGCGCGGCGCCGGTCTACTGCTCGGGGTGTGCCTTACCCGCGACATCGCACCCCAGGTCGTGGACCTGGCCATGGCTGACGGCTGGTTGCTAAACGCGCCCCGGCCCGACGTGCTGCGCCTGGCCCCGCCGCTGGTGATCACCCGCGAGGATCTCGCGACATTCGTTGAGGCCTTGCCAACCTGGCTGGATCGCGTCGGTGAGTGAGTTTCGCCGCTCGGCCCGGCTGGAGCTCCTGCGGGACTTGCTCGAGACCGGGCAATACTCGTCGCAGCAGGAGCTCGCGGACGCTCTGGCCGTTCGAGATATCGCCGTTAGCCAACCCACGCTCAGCAAGGACCTTCTGGCACTCGGGGCGATCAAGCGTCGGACCATTGACGGCAGCCTCGTCTACGCCCTCGGGGAAGCAGGCGACGACGGTGGCGCCGCCACCGAGCGGCTCGCCCGGCTGTGCTCGGAGGTGCTCCGCACCATTCAGAGCGCGGGCAACCAGATCATCATCAAGACTCCGCCAGGGGCGGCGCAGTTCCTAGCGTCTCACTTGGATGCGGCTCGACTCGCCGGGGTGATGGGCACCATCGCCGGCGATGACACGGTGCTCGTCATCTGTACCGATGATGCCGCGGCCGCGACGGTCGCTGGCATGATCGCCCACATGACCAGGACGGGGAAACCCGCACAACCGGAAGGCGAAGGCTTTGACTGAGGGACGACTTTGGGGCGGCCGGTTCGGCAACGGACCAGCGGAGTGGATGTTTGAGCTGAGCCGTTCCACCCACTTCGACTGGCGTCTCGCCGGCCACGATATTGCCGGCTCTCGCGCCCACGCCAAGGCCCTCCGGGCCGCGGGGCTGCTGACCGACGAGGAGGCGAAGGCCATGGACGCCGGGCTCGCCGAGCTGCTGCGTCGCGTTGAGGCGGGCGAGTTCGTTCCAGCGCGGACCGATGAAGACGTCCATGGTGCCCTTGAGCGTGGGCTGAAGGAGATCGTCGGCGCCGAACTCGGTGGACGGCTGCGCGCTGGCCGCTCGCGCAACGATCAGATCGCTACCTTGATTCGCGGCTACCTGCGCGACCAGAACCGCATCCTCGCCGCGGAGGTCGTGGGAGTGGTGCGGGCGCTGACCGCTCAGGCCAGTGAGTATCTCGGGGCGGTCATGCCGGGCCGCACTCACCTGCAAGGCGCGCAGCCGGTGCTGCTCAGCCACCACCTTCTCGCACATGCGTGGCCGCTACTTCGCGACATCCAACGCCTCCGCGACCTCGATGAGCGCCTCGCGGTCAGCCCCTACGGCTCGGCGGCCCTGGCCGGCACCTCGCTCGGCTTGGATCCGGAGCTGGTTGCGCGCGAGCTGGGGTTCGCGTCGTCGGTGCCGAACTCGATCGACGGCACGGCCGCCCGGGACCTCGTGGCCGAAGCGGCGTTCGTCTTGGCGCAGATCGGCATCGACCTGTCTCGGCTCAGCGAAGACGTCATCATCTGGTGCACGGTCGAGTTTGGCTTCGCGAAATTGGCCGACGAATGGTCGACCGGATCATCGATCATGCCGCAGAAGAAGAACCCGGATGTCGCGGAACTTTCCCGAGGAAAAGCAGGACGCTTGATCGGCAACCTCGCCGGGCTCCTCGCCACCTTGAAGGGTCTTCCGCTGGCCTACAACCGTGACCTCCAAGAGGACAAGGAGCCGATCTTCGACGGTCTCGACCAGCTCCACGTGCTCCTGCCAGCCGTCGCCGGCATGGTTGGCACGCTCACCTTTGATCGCGACCGCATGGCGGCTCTCGCTCCTGCCGGGTTCTCGCTTGCCACGGACGTCGCCGATTACCTGGTGCGACGCAGGGTGCCGTTCGCCGTCGCCCATGAGATCGCGGGGGAGGCCGTCCGGTTCTGCGAGGAGCACGGCATCACGTTGCAGGAGCTCACGGCCGACCAGCTACCTGAGATTAGTGAGCACCTCGACGCCGGGGTGCTTGATGTCTTGACCGTCGCAGGCGCGGTCGCTTCCCGCGACGCCCGTGGCGGCACGGCCGAGGTGCGCGTCGTCGAGCAGTTGCGGGAGGTCGAGGCTGCGATCGCCGACGCTGAGGTTTGGGCGGCAGCTAAGAACGGCCGAGCGCCCCGCGGCTAGCTGACCTGCGG
>CAMCJC010000138.1 GCA_945875065.1 uncultured Propionibacteriaceae bacterium
CCTGATTACACCGGGCTACATCCATAATAGCAGGATATACATCTTGTACATCGGATTCGTCGCAGCCTATGATCCCGGCGAGTTCCGCAGCGTACTTCTCGGGGTTGGCGCTGGGCAGGTCGATCTTGTTGAGCACCGGGATGATGTGGAGGTTTGCCTCCAACGCCAGGTAGAGGTTCGCCAGTGTCTGCGCCTCAATGCCCTGGGCAGCGTCCACTAGCAGGATCGCGCCCTCACACGCGGCCAGCGAACGCGACACCTCGTATGTGAAGTCGACGTGACCCGGGGTGTCGATCATGTTGAGGATGTGCTCGGTGCCACCGACCGTCCACGGCATTCGCACGGCCTGCGACTTGATCGTGATGCCGCGCTCGCGCTCAATGTCCATGCGATCCAGGTACTGGGCCCGCATCGCGCGCTCATCAACGACCTTCGTCAGCTGCAGCATGCGGTCCGCGAGTGTCGACTTGCCGTGGTCGATGTGCGCGATGATGCAGAAGTTGCGGATGATCGCCGGGTCGGTCTTACCGGGAGCGGGCATGCATGTTCCTTGGTGCCGGGGGCGGGACGAGTCATCATCTCACGGAATCCCTCGGAAGGTCTCACGCGACGCCGGAGACCCCCAGCAACGAACCAACCACCCAGGTCAGAGCCATCGCGGCTGCACCTCCGAAGACAATGCGCACGACTGCGCGATGCTTGTCGGCCTGGCCGAGGTACGCCGAGATCCAGCCCGTCAGCGCCAACGCGACTGCGACCGCACCGAACGCCACGGGCATTCGAAGCGACGGCGGGGGCAACAGCACGAACGCCACGGGCAGCAGCGCACCGAGAGTGAACGCGATGAAGCTGGAGACGGCGGCGTGGGTCGGGTTGGTCAGATCGTCGGGGTCGATGCCCAGTTCCGCGTCGAGGTGCGCGCGGAGCGGATCAACGGCACTCAGCTCAACCGCGACGCGATGGGCCGTCTCCTCGCTGAGGCCGCGCTTCCGGTAGAACCCGGCGAGCTCCTCCAGCTCACGCACAGGGTCCTCGATGAGCTCTCGCCGCTCCTTCTCCACCAAAGCCTTCTCGGTGTCCCGCTGAGTGGAGACGGATACGTACTCCCCCATAGCCATCGAACCAGCACCCGCCACGAGTCCGGCGATGCCCGCGGTGGCGATCGCCGCGGTGTTGGCGGGATTAACCGCGGCCACGCCGAGGACGAGGCCGGCAACCGACGTGATGCCATCGTTCGCGCCGAGCACGGCGGCGCGCAACCAGTTGAGCGTCGTGCTGAGCGACGCAGAATGCGGCTCTGCGCGAATAGCTTCCGTGATCGTCATGGAACCAAAGCTAAGATTCTGGTGGGGCAAGGGGCCAGTCGCCGTTGGGGTGGCTTGCCATACTCCCCATCCATGGCAACCCAAACCTCACCGGCGGAGGATTTGGCCGAGGCGATGGCCCTCGGGTAGCCTGGACCGTCGCGTCCACGAGGCGCGTGTACCGAGAACCCAAGATCTGAGCGAGGCAAGCCCAAGTGGCCAACATCAAGTCCCAGAAGAAGCGCATCAAGACCAACGAGATCGCGCGTCAGCGCAACAAGGCGATCAAGTCGCAGCTGCGCACCCATGTGCGTAACTTCCGCACGGCCGTCGCCGCCGGCGAGAACGAGAAGGCCGTTGAACTCGCCAAGGTCGCGAACCGCGCCCTGGACAAGGCCGTCACCAAGGGCGTCATCCACGCCAACCAGGCCGCCAACCGCAAGTCCGCGATCAGCCTGACTGTGAACACGCTCGCCTGAGATCGTGACCAGGCAGTTAGCGCCCCGACCCACTCGGTGGTCGGGGCGCTTCTCGCGCTATCGATAAAGCCAACATCTTTCAGAGGGGAGCCTGTCATGCATGCTGTCGGATTCGACCGGGACAAGTACCTGGCCCTCCAGGGCGAACACATCGAGGCCCGCCGCAAACAGTTCGGCGGCAAGCTGTACCTCGAGTTCGGAGGCAAGCTCGTCGACGACATGCATGCCTCCAGGGTCCTGCCTGGCTTCACCCCGGACAACAAGATCGTGATGCTGGCTGGCCTCGCCGACGAGGTGGAGATCGTCGTCGTCGTCAACGCCCAGGACTTCGCGCGGCACAAGGTCCGCGCAGACCTCGGGATCTCCTATGAGGACGATGTGCTTCGGCATATCGACGCGTTCCGGGACTACGGACTGCACGTCGGCAGCGTCGTGATTTCCCACTGGAGCAACGATATTCGTGAGGCGGCGGCGTTCAAGCGAAAGCTGGAGCGGCTCGGCATGAAGGTGTACCGGCACTACGTCATCCCCGGTTACCCGCACGACGTCACCCGTATCGTCTCCGCCGATGGCTATGGCCGCAACGAGTACATCAAGACCGAGCGCGATTTGATCGTCGTGACGGCCCCCGGCCCGGGCTCGGGCAAGATGGCAACCTGCCTGTCGCAGCTGTACCACGATCACGAGCGCGGCATCCAGTCCGGGTACGCCAAGTTCGAGACGTTCCCGATCTGGAACCTGCCGCTCGACCATCCAGTCAACATCGCGTACGAGGCCGCGACCGCGGACCTCGACGATGTCAACATGATCGACCACTACCACCTGGCGGCATACGGGGTGCAGACGGTCAACTACAACAGGGATATCGAGATCTTCCCGGTCCTCAAACGTCTCTTCGAGCAGCTTCTCGGGACCTCCCCGTACCAGTCCCCCACCGACATGGGCGTCAACATGGCCGGGCGCTGCATCAGCGACGATGAGGTGTGTCGCCAGGCGTCACGCCAGGAAGTGATCCGCCGCTACTTCAAGGCGCTCGTGCAGGAGCACCGTGACCAGTCTGAGCCCGTCCAGTCCGAGCGCATTGCGCTCCTGATGACGCAGCTCGGCGTCGAGCGCGAGGACCGTCCGGTCGTGACCCCTGCTCTCGAGAAGGCGAAGGCGACAAAGGCACCGGCCGCGGCGATTCAACTCCCTGACGGCCAGATCATCGTCGGCAAGACCTCGCCCCTGCTTGGGGCTTGCTCGGCGATGCTGCTCGACGCCCTCAAGGCGCTCGCTGGCATAGATCCGGAGGTCAAGCTGTTGGCAACGGAAACGATCGAGCCCATCCAGACGCTTAAGACCCGGCATCTGGGCAGTCGCAACCCCCGCCTTCACACCGATGAAGTCCTGATCGCGCTGTCCGTCAGCGCCAATGACAGCGAGTTCGCGCGCCGCGCTCTCGCGCAATTGGAGAATCTGCGAGGTTGCGAGATCCACTCGAGCGTGATCCTGGGGCCGGTGGATGAGGCAATCCTACGGAACCTCGGCACCAACATCACGTGTGAGCCGGTGTTCCAGACCAAGCAGCTTTACCGGAAGCGGTAAGCGATCAGCGGTGTCTGAGGGCCAGCACATCAAGCACCATCTTTTCAAGCGCGTACTCAGCGCTGATCGCGGCGCCCTTGACCTCGGCATCGGTGCGGGCGATGATTCCGATCGCGGCGGCGACCGCGGCTCCGCTCCAGTGCCGCGCCTGCCGCTGGTAGTCCTTGACCTTGAAAGGCGGCACCCCCATCCGTGCCGCCAGATCCGGCGGGTTGCCGCGCGCGTCTAGCAACTGGCCGAGCGCCCGGAACGCTCCGGCGAATGCCGAGGTGAACAGCACGGGTGCCGTCCCGGTGCCGAGTGACCAGCGCAGCCGCTCCAAGCCCTCCGAAGCATTCCCAGCCAGCACCGCATCAACCACCGCGAACGACGTCACCTCGGCGCGGCCCGCGAAGTAGCGGGCGATGAGGGACTCGTCGATCACCTTTCTATCGGCGTCCGCAGCGAGCTGTGCGACCGCCGCAACCAGCGATCTGAGGTCGGTACCGACCGCCGCGACCAGTACCCCGCCGGCATCAAGTGACATCTTCACCCCGAGCCGTTTCGCCTCATCGACGCACGTGCGCGGCAGATTCCAGGGTTTTGGAGCCTCAACCTTTACCAGCTCGACCTTGGCCTTCTTTAGCTTGTCGAGCAGCCCTTTGCCCTTGAGGCCGCCCTCATGCACGAGGAGTAGGCAGAGCTCCTCGGCGGGCTGCTTGGCCAGGGCGACAAGGGCGTCAACAGCCTCGGGAGGGGTCGAGCCGACATCGTCGATGATGGCGATAGTGTGGCTGGCTAGCAGCGATCCTCCGGCGACCTCAGAGAGCATGGCATCCCCCAGGGCGGCTCCGGTGATGCGGTTGACCTGAGCCTCAGGCATCTCCGCGAGCGCGGCGGCCTTACGCTCGTCGACGAGGCGTAAGGTCAGCAGGCTCTCACTGCCGGTGATGAGGAGGGTGGAACCGAAAACGCTCACCGGCACAGCATGCCACCTCACGGCGACCAGGCCTTAACGCTCGGACCGTCCGGCGTGGCCGCCACGAGGATATGGCCCTGTTGATCGGTTCGGGCGACAATCATCCCAAGGTCCGTGACCATACGCAGCGTCCGAGTCGAGGGATGCCCGTAGCTGTTGCCCTTGCCAGCGCTAGCGACCGCCACCTTGGCTTGCGTGGCTGCCAAGAGCCTAGGCTCTTGCCTGGCGGAGCCGTGGTGCGGCAGCTTGAGCACATCGACGACAGGGGCTCGACCCAACCGCTGGAACTGTGTCAGTGCCCGTGCCTGGCCCATCGGCTCCGCGTCACCCGCCACCAGAATGCGAACCCCCGATACGGCGGCGATACCCACGAGCGATGCATCGTTCTCGGCGGAGCTTTCACCCTCACGTTCGCTGTCTACGACCGGCGTTTCCCATGCTGAGATCGTAGTCCAAGTGACTAGCCCAACCGCGATCGTTTGCCCCTCCTCGGCAACCTGCACCTGGGAGCCCGCGCTGGTCGCCTCTTCGCGGACGGCCCTGGCCGCCCCGGGCGGGGAGGCAACGCGAGTAACGAGTACCAACGAGGGTCGGTAACGCTTCAGGAGCGCCGCTGCGCCGCCGACATGATCGGCGTGGAAGTGCGTGAGGATCAGCACGGTCACGCGACGGACCCCCAACTTGTCTAGGCAGCCGAGGGCGCTTTGCGGCTCCGGGGCCGCATCAATGACGACCGCCTCGCCATCGCCGGCCCGCAACACAGTCATGTCGCCCTGCCCAACGTCGCAGAAGACGGCGTCCCAGGCGATGGGTGCGCGTCGAGGCAGCAGGTTGGGCGCTACCAGCAGCAGAGTCAGGACCAGGGTGGTAAGCGGCTGGGCGACAAGTCTTGGGATGACGCACGCCAGCGCCCCAGCGACCGCGATTCCACCGATCATCCCGACCGCTCCCGTCGGCCAAGGGATCGTCGCGGCCGGCAGGGCACTGGCCATGCCGGCCACCGCGAGGATGGGCTGGACCGTCCACCCGGCTAGGCACACGGCGAGGTTCGCGGCTGCCGGCCACCAGCTCAGGGTCGCAGTGACCAGCCCGAGCACAGTGGCGGGCCCCACGAACGGGCCTGCCAAGACGTTGGCTAGGACGCCGATCAGCGAGGCTTCGCCCGACAGCGCCGTGGTTAACGGGAGTGTCACGATCTGCGCCGCCAGCGGGATGGCGATCGCCTCGGCGAGCCAATCCGGCAACCACCGAGCTAGAGCGGCGCTCGTCGGCTGCCCGACCAACACGATCCCGCCGCACGCCGCCGCCGACAGCGCGAAACCCCAGGAGCGTGCGAGCCACGGGTCGAGGACGGTCAAGGTGATGATGGCTAAGCTCAGGTTCCGCACGCTCCGCTTGCCACGTGCGAGCCCCGCCGCCGGCAGCGTCACCAGTCCCATGGCGGCCGCCCGCAGCACCGACGGCTCCGCGCGGCACAGCACGACGAAGAAGGCGACGGCCCCCGCAGCGCAGCACCGGATCGCCCAGCCACGCACCCCCAAGAGCCGCACCAGCCCGATGACCACCGCCAGGACCAGCATCAAGTTGGCCCCGGAAACCGCCATCAGGTGGGTCAGGCTCGCTGCCTGGAACCGGTCTTCGAGCGCTGGGTTCACTGCGGACCTATCGCCGACCACCAGCGATGGCACCAGCCCAGCTTGGTCCGGAGGAAGGCGGGCAGCTGCCTTCCGCAGCCCGTCACGCAGCCATGAGACGGCACCATCGAGCGGGCCGGGCTCGGCGACCTTGTCACGCACAGCTGTCACCACGATAGCTGCGGTGGCCTGGGACCCGGCCGCCTCAGGGCGCAGGCGGCCTACCACGCGGACGGTAGTCCCCGCCGAAAGCGTCGCCAGTGCCTCACCCGAGGCGCGTGTCGCGAGCAAGGTCAGGGGGATCGAGCCCATGACTTTGATGCCACCGGCATCCAGCCCCCGGGCACTTCCTGAGCGCAGGGTCAGCCCATCACCCCGGCCATTCGGACGGCGCGCGTCGCCTTCGAGCCGCACGGTCGCCGTAACGACAGCTGAACGCTGCGCCAGCTGTGGCACAGCTCCCGAGTGAAGCGCCTGCTCCCGTAGGGTGGCGGAAGTGGCGCTCACGGCCAACGCGAGAACCAGAGCTACCTGCCAGGGGCGCCGGAGCAGGCGAACCAACACCAGGGCCAGGGCTAGCAGAGCCAGCAGCCATGGGCCTGGCCGCCACCCCGAAGTTCCCAGCCAGGCTCCCGCCCACGCGGCGCCAGCCGCCGGAACGAGGCGCCAATCGTGGCTCACGTCGTCACCAGGGGAGCGAGGCGTTCATAGGTCCTTGCCCCAATGCCGGTCACCTCTTTTAACTGCGCAACCTCTTTGAAACCGCCGTTTTCGTCACGCCATGCGACAATCGCTTTCGCGGTCACCGGCCCTACGGACGGCAGTTCCTGCAGCTGCTCGATCGTCGCGGTGTTCAGGTTCACCAGCCCTGCGCGGGAA
>CAMCJC010000139.1 GCA_945875065.1 uncultured Propionibacteriaceae bacterium
AAGTCCGAGTTCGAGAGCCGCGTCGCGGCCTTCTGCGAGCAGCACCCCAAGCACAGCCGCCTGAAGGAGGCGGCGAGCCAGGCGAGCCTGGGGGTTGGCATCGTCTTCACCCACTGGAAGGCGCCCTTCGTCGGTGCCCGGGAGCTGGCCGAGGATGTGCTGGAGATCGCGAAGAAGGCCGGCAAGGGTGAGAAGTCGTGCATCGCCTGGGCCGACACCACCGCGGACCACCGCGCCCGGAGCCACCACGTCATCGACACCTCCGAGGCCGCCAGGCAGCTCACGGCAGGCCACATCCTGGGCGAGCTCGGTGCCAGCGCCCGGGGTGCCCTGCGCCAGGAGCTCGATGCGGGGCGCGACGGCGTCGCCTGGGCTAAGCGCACCAAGCGGGGCGTCGTCGCATACCTGGAGCAGAGCACCACTGAGCAGATCCGCGCCGACCTCGACCGCGCCCGCTGGTGGCCGGTCGTCCAGAAGGAAGGAGCAGACCGATGAGGTTCGAGGTTGAGTTTCTAACGCCATTCGCGATCAGCTCCGGCAGGACCGCCGACGGGCTGGATCACACGATCGACCACGACACCCCGTTTCCCAGTTCGACGATCAAGGGCCTGCTACGCGCCCACGCGCTGTACTGGCTCGGCTTGAACAAAGCCCTGGTCAATGAGGTGTTTGGGACCTCCGGGAGGGGCAGCGACTGGATCTTCTCAGACGTCACCGTGCGGCGTGTCGACGCCCAGCCGCTGAACCACTGCGTCGAACCGACGGTGTGGAACCGGGTGCACGTCGACGAGCACGGCCGCGCCGAGGAGCGCGCGCTCGTCACCGGTGAGCAGTGCTGGGCCGCATCGGGCGAGTTCACCATCTCCTGGGATGGCCGTGGTGCTCCGCCGAAGCGGCACGTCCTGGTGTTGCGGGCCGCGGCCCGCGACGTCGTCAGCATCGGGTTGAACCGGCGTCGCGGCTTCGGGTGGGTCACGATCTGCGACCCGGAGCCGTGGACCGATGACGACAGCCGCGCCCTACTGGACCTTAAGGAGGAGTCGTGAGATACCAGCTGGCCTTGGACTTCAAGACGCCGTTCAGCGTCGGAGTCGGCAATGAGTCGCTATTTCACACCAACACTCAGCGGGTGATCCCCGGCGCCACGCTGCGCGGCGCGCTGGCCGCCCTGTGGTGGCGACGTTTCGAGGACGCCGAAGCCTTCGCCGCCCTTTTCGACGACGACCTGCTGGTCACCCAGGCGGTCCCCGACGGGGCGAGTCTTAGGACCACCTCGACCGTGACCTGCAAGTACGGTGCCGAGCCTCGCTGCGGGGAGGCCGTCTACGACCGCGCCCTGTTCGTCGCCGCGGGTGAGGCTCTGGACGCCAGGGCGTGCCCGCACTGCGGCGGCCCGCTGACGCCCAAGCCCGGTTGGAGCGACCTGCCCGCCCCGGTGCGGCGCAGCCGCGTCGAACTGGAGGCGAACGAGACCGCCAAAGAAGGGCAGCTGTACTCCCGCGACTACGTCGCCAAGGGCACCCGCTACTTCGCCGAGATCGAGACTGAGGCCGACCTGTCCTGGCTCGACGGCGCGACGATTCGGATCGGGCAGGGGAAGTCGCAGGATCGAGGGCGCGCCGTCGCCGCTGTCACCAGGCTGCCCGAGGAAAAGGTCGAGTGGCGCGACGGGCCGGTCGCGATTCACCTGGCCAGCCCCGCCATCATCACCGACGAATGGGGCGCACCGAGCCTGGACTTGGGCGACGTCGAGCGTGAACTGCGACGCGTCAGCGGCGACGACGTCAAGGTCCTCCGGCATCCGGAGTGGGTCCGAAGCGAGCTCGTGACCGGCTGGCACGGGCGCAGCAACCTGCCGAAGGTGCCGGACTGGGCTCTCGCGCCCGGGGTCAGCTTCGTCGTCGACGATCTCACCCAGGGCGGCTGGGGGTGGCTGCGACGATGCGGGATCGGCTGGCGTCGCATCGACGGCTACGGCCAGGTCGCGCTTTCCGGCTGGGAACCGGTGAACAAGCCCCCGTTCGAAATCACCGCCGAGTGGTGGGAGAAAGAGGGCGCCGAACTGCGGAAACACAAGCGGTGGAGCGACGTCAAGGGGCTGCTGTTCGTGGCGTGCGTCAGCCTGGCCGACACCACGGACGCATCCGACGCGAAGACCCAGCGGAACCTCGAGCAGGTGCTCGCGAAGGCGCCGGAGCAATTCCACGACAAGCTCCGGGAGATTCTCCATCTGGAGCCCCGGCAGCTGGGCCAGCTGGCCGAGCTGCTGCGGTCGGGCAAGAACAAGAAGAGGAGGAAGTGATGCCTCGCTACGCGACCTTGATGCGGTTCGACTTCACCATCGACACCCCCTGGGCGATCGGCGCGTTCACGCGCGCCGGGACTACCGGAGAGGATGCGGTCCAGGCCCCCATCCAGCGCCGGCCCGACGGATCGGTGTACCTGCCGGCGACGTCCCTCGTCGGCGGGCTGCGCGACCACCTCGGCGAGGCGGCCGTCGACTACCTGGGGGCCGACAAGGGCGGTGACACGTCGCCGTCGCAGCTTCGGGCCCTGGGGGCGAACCTCGTCGAGGCGAAGGACCCCGAAGAGATCACGGGAGTCAGCATCGACGCCCACCGGCGCGCCGCGAAGGGCGGCCACCTGTTCACCCGCGAGGTGGTTCCCGGCGGCACCCGGGTGCAGTGGTGGCTGCTTTGGGACCGCGACGACAACGACCCCGCCAAGCTCGACGCCTTCCTGGATCTCGCGGCCAACTGGCAGCCGGTCGTCGGGCGGCGGCGGACGGCGAACCAGGGCTGGGGCACCCTCCACGCCATTCATCACCGCACCATCGACCGCCGCGACCCCGCCGGTCTCACCTGGTGGCTCCAAGACCGACGCGCCTGCCTCGCACCCGATGCCAAACTGACCGGCTGGGAGATTCGGCAGGGCGAGCCCTTGGCATCGAGTCCGGTGCTTGAATACCGCTTCAAAGCGGTTGACCCGCTGCATATCGGAGACGGCAAACCCCCACGGGATACCGACCCGAAGAAGAACAACGTGCTCTACACCAAGACCGAAGTCCCCGCCGACTCGTGGCGTGGCATCTTCCGGCATCGCATCGCACACATCCTGCGAGTCACCGGCCGGGAAGTGAAGGGCGAATCCCGCGACGGCGGGACGCGCGGGATCCTGCGGTTCGAGCCGTCGCCGGTGAAGCTGCCCGACGGCACCAGCCCCGACTCGAAGGCGTTGCCGCAGCTTACGCAGGTTGCGATCGACCGCATCTCCGGAGGCAGCCTGATGAACTCGCAGACCGTGGCGGAGAAGTCTCACGGGTCGCTGTATTCGGTGCAGTACCTGCCCGTCGGCTCCGCCCTGAGCCTACGCATCCACGAGTTGCAGCCCCTAACCGACGAGGAGCGCGACCTCCTCGCGGCCGTCGTCCGCGACCTCGACGACCAGATCATCGGCATCGGCGGCGGCACCACCCGCGGCTTCGGATCGATCAAGCGAAAGGAAATCGGCAATGACTAGCTGGTTCGCACAGCCCCTGACGGGCCGACCCGACGGCGGGCTCACCACGTTCGCCTGGGCCGACCACACCGGCTGGCACTTCGAGGCCCGGCCACCGGAGCACGTCGTCCCCACCGGCCACGTCTGGGCCTGGGGCGAGCACGACTGGGCGACCTGGCGGGAGGAACCCGGCCGCTGCGTCGGCATCCGGGTACGGCGGGCGGAGAGGGCGCCCGGCGAAGGCTGGCGGGAAGCGAAGGTCGAGGAACTGGAGGCAATCGGCGAGCCGCCCCTGCCAGCACTCCACCGCGACAAGCGGTTCTTCCGTTCCGACTCCGGTGAGGTCGACTGGCACGGCCTTCCGGCGCGGATCCTCAAGGTGACCTCCCCGGCCCGCGTCGACCTGTTCGACTGCCCACTGAGGTGACGTCGTGGCCAGCCCCTTCACAGCCGAGCGGCTCCAAGCCGCCTGGAAGGAGGTGCTGGCGAACGACCTAGACGACGGCGTGCTGTCGGCCGGCGTGGCCCGCTTCGGGCAGGACGCGGACGAGCGGATCGAGGAACTGGCCGACGAGTTGGCCGCCGGGTCCTACGAGCCGCGCGACGTCACCGAGTGCCGCATCTGGCTGGGCAAGAAGGAACGGACGCTGCACATCCCGCCCGTGCGGGACCGCATCGTCGAACGGGCGATCCTGGAATACCTGACACCCATCGTCGACCCGCTGCTGGGGCCCTTCGCATACGCTTACCGGCCCGGTATCGGGGTCGACGACGCGGTGCAGGCGCTCGTCGGGCTCCGCGAGGAAGGTCTCGGTTGGGTGCTGCGCACCGACATCAAGGACTGCTTCCCGAACCTGCCCGTGGCTTTGGCGCGTCGACGAATCGAGACGTTGATCGACCGCACGGACGTCGAGTACGTAGTCGGGCGGCTATTCGAGCGGCTCGCGGTCCGCAAAGGCGGGCGACGCAACTTCCCGGGGCTGCCGCAGGGCAGCCCGCTGTCGCCGCTGCTGGCGAACCTGGTGCTGGTCGATGTCGACACCCGACTCGCGGGAGCCGGGTTCCCGGTCGTCAGGTACGCCGACGATCTGGCGGTGGCCGCGTCATCGCAGGCGGAGGCCTGGGAGGCGGCTCGCGTGTGCAGTGCGGCCGTGGAGGAGCTGAACATGGACTTGGGCGTAGACAAAACGCAGGTGATGTCGTTCGACGAGGGGTTCGCATTCCTCGGCGAAGATTTCGGACCGCGCTACCCGCCGGTGCTGGAGGACGCGGGCGTGCGGGAACCGGACAGGAAGGTGCTGTACGTCGCGAAACAGGGGGCAAGGGTACGGGTCCGGCAAGGACGGGTGTTCGTGGAGAAGGACGATGCGCCCATCCTGGACGTGCCAACGAGCCTGGTGGAGCGGATCGTCCTGTTCGGGTCGGTCGGGCTATCGGCAGGCGCACGGACGTGGGCGATGGCCTCCGACGTCGATGTGGTGTTGGCGTCGCGTCGCGGCAACTACCTGGGAGTGCAGGTCAGCGGTGCCTGGCCAGCGAGGAGCCAGCGCGTGCGGGCACAGCTGGCGTTGGGCGGCACAGAACAGGAGTTACGGATCGGGCGAGGCATCGCCGACTCGAAGATCAGGCACCAGATCGTGGTGCTACAACGCTTCGGACGGCGAGACCACAGCGAGCAGGTCCGGGAGACCGTTTCCCAGATGCGGCAGTTCCGGGAGATGCTGCCGGACGCGAAGTCGCGGGACGAGATCATGGGCCTCGAGGGGGCGACGGCGGCCGTGTACTGGCCGACTTATGGGTCGCTATTCCCGGAGGACTTGCGGTTCAAGCTGCGCACTCGGCAGCCGCCGCGGGATGTGCCGAACTCGGCGCTCGGGTACCTGTACACGGTGCTGCTAGGGGAGTGCGTGACGGCCGTGCAAGGCGCAGGACTAGATCCCGGTATCGGCATCTTGCACAGCGTCGAAGACCGCAAACCCAGCCTTGCCCTCGACCTGATGGAAGAGTTCCGGCCGCTGATCGTCGATCGGGTCGTGCTGTCGATGGCCAGGCATCAGCGGCTCACCGCGTCGCACGGGCGGGAGCCGGCCGGTAAAGCCGGAATCCTGCTGACGGCCGCCGGCAGGGAAGCAGTTGTCACGGCATACGAGGCGATGGCATTGACGACGGCGAAAGGCGCGGCCCCAGACTTCACCGGGAGCTGGCGTCGCCACATTCACCGGCAAGCCCACCAGCTGCGCGCCTGCATCCTCAACCCAGAACTGAACTGGAGAGGCCTGTCATGGCGGTGACAGTGGTCGCGGCATACGACGTGCGCGACGACCCCCGTCGCGCCCGGCTAGCGGCGATGCTCCAGGCCCACGGGGATAGGATCCAAAAGTCCGTGTTCGTGCTGTCCCTCAGCCCAGAGGAGGTCGAAGACATCAAAACCAAAGCCCAAGACATCATCAACGTCAACACCGACTCCCTCTGGCTCATGCGCCAATGCAAGGGCTGCTGGGAAACCCTCATCCAAGTCGGACAAGCCACTAGACCAGAGAAAGTGCTCCTGTGGACAGTCATGTAGCGGAGCTCCCGAGACGCCGGGAGGGTGGTCCAGAAACGCCCCAAACCACCATCAGGTGTGCATGCGACCTGACAAGGGGTTTTGTTGGTTATCCACAGCTCTTCGTCGTCCGCTGGGAGGAGCGGGAAGGCCAGGTGTGCAACCAGCGTGCGGAACCCCTTGCCAAAGGCCGGTTTTTCGGGGTAGGGTCCGAAGTGGCTGTCGCGAATGAAGCGGATTGAAACAATTGCGGTCGTATTGAGTGACGTGCATCGACGAGTCCGAAGTGGCTGTCGCGAATGAAGCGGATTGAAACAGGAATGGGTCATTCGAGCACATAATCCATGAGGTTAGTCCGAAGTGGCTGTCGCGAATGAAGCGGATTGAAACTCGCTGCGGTGCCTCCACCGCTCCAGCTGGAGCGGTGGTCCGAAGTGGCTGTCGCGAATGAAGCGGATTGAAACCTCCGTGGACACCACGGAAATATAGGGAAGCACCACCGTCCGAAGTGGCTGTCGCGAATGAAGCGGATTGAAACCCGTCCGCCGCGTAGATGGCCTCGGGGGTTACGTGGTGTCCGAAGTGGCTGTCGCGAATGAAGCGGATTGAAACCCGCTTTTGGCGGCGCTTTCATATTCCTGCTGCGCGCGGTCCGAAGTGGCTGTCGCGAATGAAGCGGATTGAAACGTCGCCGCGCGAGCCGGCCTGGCGGGCCGCCTCCGTCCGAAGTGGCTGTCTCGAATGAAGTAGATTTCGACAGTCGAGGACTTGTTGTTGTGAAGTCTGAATGGAG
>CAMCJC010000140.1 GCA_945875065.1 uncultured Propionibacteriaceae bacterium
GGCAACTGCTTCAGCTGGCGGCCGCCGGCGATCTCGCGGGCCTCGTCGGGGGTCGGTAGGTAGTAGAGGGCCATGCGGGTGAGGATATCTACAGCCGACGCGAGCGCCGCGTTCCGTTCCGTCGGCGTGGCCCGCGGGTCGCTGGCTAGACGCGCGGCCTTGAGGGCGCGAGCGGCGTCGGCGCGGTGTCGCTCCGGGATATGGTTCATGCCGATGCGCTCGGCCTGCGCCCGCGCGTCATTGAACGCCCTGACGACGCGCGCCGCCAGTTTCGAGCGGTCCTCGTCGCTGAGCTGTTCGGTGGTTTGGTCCCATTCGAAGAGCGCGAGGGTGAGTTCCTCCGTCACGGGGGTGGCCGCATCGAAGAGGACGGGGTGCTCAATGCGGTACGCCAGATCCGACAACAACCGGCCGTACTCTTCCTTGACCTTAAGGACCTGTCGGGAGGCGATCTCCCGCAGCCCCTCGGGCAACGCGAGAGTACCCAGCTCAACCTGCTCGTCGTCGATCTGGAGGTAGGCGTCGGTGCGCTGCGTCAGGGCGTAGCCGATGGGCAGCGCCACCCCAACGCCGGCGACGATCGTGCCCAGGACGATGCCCGTCGTCCCCGGGGCCAAGGGTGAGATCGCTACGGGTCCGAGCACCAGCGCCGCAGCCGCCATCGCCAGCAACAGCAGAAACAGCACCTGGGAGCGGGGTCGCAGCAGCCACGTCGATGTCAGGGGACGTCCGCCCTCAAGCGCGAACGCGCGGCGTGGAACGGCTTGGCGCGCGAAGGCGGCGATATCGCCGACGGTTCGCTGGTCATCGACGCCTCGGATCGTCCGATCCCAGCCAGCCGCGACCAGCCGCAGTCGCAACCCCGCACCGGATGCCTTGAGCTTCGACAGCACTCCGCGTCCGACCTGCTCGCCGAAGTCCACCAGCGTGTGTTCGCCGAGGTTCGTGATGGCGGTGCTCAGCGGGATCTCACGGAGGTCGGCCGGCATGCCATCAGTTTATCGGCGCGACGGCCACCTCGGACGTCGCGCCGACCTCACGTGGCAGCCGGCTATTCGCCCTTATCAAACACGCAGGAAAAGCCTCGTTTCCCCTGGTCCCACTCACGATCCAGCGGGCCAAGCACCCGAATGCGGTAGTCGCCCGAGGCTTTGTAACCAGCGAGTTCGGCGTAGTGTACGGAGCAGATCTGCAGGACCTGCGGGTCCTTGCCCATCGCCTCTTCGGAGGAGTCCGCATCGATGTCCGGGGAGATAGAGCCTCCCGCGAAGACGAACCAAGTCGCCTGGTTGCAGGCCACCTGAATCGATGACGACTGCCCCTCATCGTCCACCGAACCCTTCATGCACGTACCGATCGGATAGGGCATGTCGTCGCTGTGGGGCAGGCCATCGTCGTCGATGGTCCACGCGGCCGTCGGCGCCGCCGCAGGGTCCTCCCGCGGCGGCTTCGTCTGCATCTGTGTCGCGGTCGGCGGCTGGGCCGTGGCGGGGACCTGGGTAACGGGGGGCTGCGCGACGGGAGGTGCAGTCGCGACCGGGGTCTGTGTCGCAACCGGGGCCTGGGCGGCCGGTGTCTGCTTGCCGCCGAGCAGTGAAGCGCCCCAGAATCCGATGCTGACCAGCAGGGCACCACCGCCGATACCCGCGGCCACCAGGGGCCACCTCCTCTGCTTGGCCGTTGGCGGTGTCGTCTGCGCTGCCGCGACGAGTGGCTGAGAGTACGACGGTTGCGAGTAGGCAGGCTGAGCCAACGGTTGCGGCATCCCGGGCGGGGCGCTGGCGGCGGGCTGCGCCACCGGTTCCGGGGCTGACAGCGACGGCGAGGGAACCGCCCGCCAGGGCGGTGGTCCACCGGCGACCGTGTTGTCGACCTCGATGAGGCCGGGCAGCACCGTTGCGAGCGCGAGATTGAACTCGTTGCCGTCCTGGTAGCGCTGCGCCGGGTCCTTGCTCATCGCCTTGTTCAGGATCGGTCGCAGCTTCTCGGGGATGCGAGGGTCGGTGGTGTCGACGGGCATGTCGAGGGTCTCGATGATCTGGGACAGCCGGTACGACCTGCCGTCCCACGTCGTCCGCGGGCCTCGCCCCGTTACTAGGGCGAACAGGACTGCGCCGAGCGACCACACGTCGCCCGCTGCCGTCGGCTCCGCCTGGTTGAACGCCTCGGGTGGCGCGTAGGCGGGGGTGAGGGCGTCGAGAGTGACGGTGGCGGCGGCCTCGGCCCGCTGGATCGCGGCGATGCCGAAGTCGCTGAGCCGCGGCGCCCCGTACGAGTCGATGAGAATGTTCGCCGGCTTGAGATCGCGGTGAAGAACTCCCGCCGAGTGCGCCGCCCCCAGCGCCGAGGCGACGGCCTGTACCAGCCGCGTCGCATCCGCCGGCGGTAGGGGCCCGCGATCCATGATCTCGTTTAGGCTGCCGCCGTCGCACCGCTCCATCACCAGGTATGGGCGCCCGTCGCTAAGCATGCCGCTGTCGATCAAAGAGACAACATGGGGGTGCCCGCTAATTCGGCTCGCCGCGCTCATCTCGCGCAGGAAGCGACGCCGGTTCCGCTCGTCGTGGAGCGGCCGCGAATCGACCTTCACCGCCACCGGCCGCTGCAGCGACAGCTGCTCCCCGGCGTAAACGATCGCGAACCCGCCACGCCCGAGTATCCCGGTCAGCCGCACGCCTGGAATCTGGGGCGCTTCAGCCCGGGCAGCAGCGCCGGAGATGGGGTTCGACATGGCGTTAATCATTGTCGACGCGAGTCACGCGCCGCAAGCTATGGCCACGCTCCCAACGGCCCCGAAGCGCCGCCCGCCGCTAAGCAGTGATCCCGCGACGCGCGCCCCCGCTTACGTCGACGGTTTGAAGGCCCGCCCGCCCGTCAGCGACGACGACGCGGATCAGGTAGACCGCTATGAAGGTCACCACCACCATTTCGCCGCCATCCTCGAGGATGCCGATCCAGTCGAAGTTCTTCATCATTCCGGCGAGCATGGTGTGCACCAGATCCACCCCGACCCCAAAGACTCCCAGCGCCAGCATCAACAAGACGAGTCCCCGATAGACCCATCTGATGGCCGCCGTGCTGCCGAGATAGCCGAGCAGCAGCGGAAGGCTCAGGACAACCACAGCGATCACAGTCACTAGGACCTCACCGAAATCTTGAGCACGGAGTCCGAAGGCCGGTTGAAGTCCTAGGACCCGGACCAACACGCCGCCGTAGATCTCGTGGATCATCATCAGGTCGTCGATCAGGAGGTAGGCGAACACCGGGAACCACATTCCCGCCGACCAGCTTCGGTAGGTGATGGCCACCAGCGTCACCAGCACCATCAGGTACAAGAACTTAACGGCTTGGAGCGCCTCGGCATAGCCTCGGTCGACGTTGATCTTGAGTAGGGGGTTCTCAAGGTCGGCGACCGCTGCGAAACAGTGGACGGCTATCAAACCGATATCGGCGACCAGCAGCAGGGCCGCGATGACCCAAACCGCGCGCTGTTGTCGAAACAACCACGCGGGGATCTGGCGGAGCCCGGGAACGTCAACGGCGCTCGGCTTCGTATGGGCGGACATGGCTTCTCCTTGGCATCGGCTGTCAAAGAATGGTCTTATCCGTGACGAGCCACGCTACCCGGCCCGTTCGCACGAAACACCCCGGATCTCATCCTGCCCCCGAGTCCGACCATCAGGACTACACCGGAGGTGCAAAGCGGCCCCGCCGCTGGTGGGCGGGGCCGCCACTAGTGCCGCTACTTGTCGAGTTCCGCCTTGGCTGCTGCGAGCTTGGCCTGGTAGGCCGCGTCGGCGCGGGCCGCGAAAACGCCGCCCCGAATGTCCTTCAGGCGATGCATCGGGGAAGCTGCGCCGCGGTAGCGGCCGAACATGTCGTGCAGCTCCTGGTAGACGTCGAAGAGGGCGTCGTAGCGGTCGGCCTCAGCCGCTTCCGGCTCGTACGCGTTCTTCTCGACGTGGGCCATCGCCTCGGCCGCCTTGAAGACGTCCGGGTACACGCCCGCCGCGACCGCCGCGAAGATCGCCGAGCCGAGGCCGCCGGCCTGATCGGACTTCGAGACGCTGATCGGGCGGCGCGTCACCGTCGAAAGCAGCTGCATGTACCAGGTGTTCTTCAGTAGGCCGCCGGCGCCGACGATCTCGTCGACCTTCACGCCGTGCTTCTCGAAGTTCTCGATGATTACGCGGCAGCCGAACGCCGTCGCCTCCAGCAGCGCCCGGTAAATCTCTTCCGGCAGCGTCGTCAGCGTCAGGCCGATCAGCAGGCCGGACAGGCGCGAGTCGCCGAGGATGGAGCGGTTGCCGTTGTGCCAGTCGAGGGCGATCAGGCCCGACTCTCCGACCTCCAGCTTCTGCGCCTTCTCGATCAAGAGGTCATGGACGGAGATGCCCCGGTCCTTCGCCTCCTTCTCGTACGACTCCGGGACGCAGTTGTCGACGAACCACGCGAAGATGTCGCCGACCGCCGTCTGGCCCCCCTCGAAGCCCCAGTACCCATCGACCGCGCCGCCGTCGACGATGCCGAACGTGCCGGGGACGGCCTTGAACTCCTCGCCGTTCAGGATGTAGCACGACGACGTGCCGAGGATCGCCGTCAGCTGCCCGGGACGCACCGCGTTCACGCCTGCGACGACGACGTGCGCGTCGATGTTGCCGGCTGCGACCGCGATGCCCTCCTTGAGGCCCATCAGCTCGGCCATCTCCTTGGACAGGCCGCCGACGAGCCCGCCGAGCGGGATGATCGGGTAGTCCATCTTCTCCTTGAACACGTCGCCGAAGCCCGGCTTGACGGCCTCCAGGTACTCCTTCGACGGGTACTCGCCGTTCTGCAGCATCCGCTTGTAGCCGGAGTCGCCGGCCGCGGATTTGAGGGTGCCGGTCATGCGCCAGGTCAGCCAGTCGAGGAGGTTGACGACGTAACTGGCCGCCTCGTAGACGTCAGGCGCCATCTCGAAGACCTCGAGGACCTTCGGTAGCAGCAACTCCGATGATAGGACGCCGCCGTAGCGCTGCAACCAATCCTCGCGACGCGCCTCAGCGACCTTCACCAGACGCGTCGCCTGGTCCTGCGCGCCGTGGTGCTTCCACAGCTTCACGTAGGCGTGGATGTTGTTCTTGAACTCGTCCTTCTCGCACAGCGGAACGCCTTCGGAGTCGGTGAAGAACACGGTGGCGGAGGTCGCGTCGACTCCGATGCCGACGATGTCCGCCGGGTCGACCCTGGCATCTTTCACGGCTGCCGGCACGGAGGTCTTGAGGACCTCGATGTAGTCAGCGGGGTTCTGCAGCGCGAACTCGGGCGGCAGCTGCTGGCCGTCGGCGACGGTGAGGGTGCGATCCATCACGCCGTACGGGTATTCGGTGACGTGGGTACCGAGCTGGTCGCCGTTCGTGGCGTCGATCACGACGGCGCGGCCGGACAGGGTGCCGAAGTCGATACCGATCAAATACTGCTTGTCAGACATGGGTTTGCTCCTGTGGTCAGGTGTGGCAGACGCGCGCGGCGAGGCGGTGCCGCGCGCGTCTTGCTAGGGGTGGTAGGTCAGGCGAACAGGCCGGCGAAGCCGACGATCAAGGTGTTGCAGATCCAGATAGCGGCGGCCGGGGGGTCAATGTGGGACGTGCCGCGGTTGTACCACAGGCGGGCGAAGAACTCGCAGAGGAAGCCGGCAAAAATACCGGCGATCGCGGCGGCGATCAGGGCGCCGCACGCGGCGAGCCAGACGCCGTTGTCCCAGGCGGCGAAGCCGGTACCGAGCACCGAGATGCTCGAGTTCTTGGTGAAGATCAGGAACGCCTGCGCAGCGGCCAAGCCGGCGGTGATCGTCACGTGGTGCTGGACCGGCATGTTGCGGTTGGTGATGAGGAACAAGATGATGACGGCGGAAATGCCGAACGTGAAGGTCTGGGCGTTGCCCGCGGAGCCGATGGCACCGGCTACGACCTTGTCCGGGAGGAAAGCCATCAGCGCCAGGGTCGCACCACCGGCGAGGATCCCGAAGAGGCTACCGATGGCCAGCAGCTGGCCCGGCTTCTCCTGCCACTCCAGCCAGCGGCCGTTGGGGCCGGGCTTGATCTTGGCGAGCAGACCGGAGCCCTCGGAGAACAGGTGCGGGGTGTGGAGGGAACCCTTGCACAGGCCGGCTCCGGGCTCGCCGCCGAAAATCCAGCGGGCGACGATGCCCGAGGTCACGACGGTCAAGGCGACGGAGTCGGTGTGGGTACCGAACCACGGGATCTGAGAGACACCCATGTGGAACAGGTAGCCGAAGATGCCGAACCCGGAACCGACCAGCAGGATGTCCGGCTTGCCGAGGCCGGCCAGCGGGGAGTTTACGTCCTTGCCGTCATCCCAATACCCCTTGTATCGGGCGTAGATCGCACCGCCGACACCGGATGCGAAGGCGATGTGCGGGCCCATGAACGGCCCGAACGCCAAGTAGTCGAAACCAATCGTCGTGCCCCCGAACGCGAGCATCCCCCAAGAAGCTAGGACACAGAAGCCGGTGAGGACGAAGCCGTAGTTACCGCCGATGGCGGCACCCACAGCGCCGCCGGCGATGGCGGCGAGGAGCCCGAATAGGAAGGCCCCGAGGGAAGCAGTGAACATCGTTGTTACCTCAAAGGTTCGAGCGGACGCATCCGCTAAGTGGGTGGGGCTCAGCCCCACTCTGGTGGGACGCAGCCTGGCGGCTACGACGTGTTGCCGAGTGACCGGTCCGATCTTGGCTTAGCGACGCCCCGTCGTGCCGCTGATCGGGCTCCGTTCCTCCCATCCGGTGCGGTCAACCCGCCCGGTAACAGGTTCAGCCTAGCAGCGATTTTCT
>CAMCJC010000141.1 GCA_945875065.1 uncultured Propionibacteriaceae bacterium
AGCACGCCGGAAGCTGGAGTCAGGGGACGCCTGCGGAGCGAGAGGAATGACCGACGTCGCCGCCGTCGAATACAACCTCCGCGAAAACGACTCGATCTGGCCCTGGGCCGATGACTACCTCTACCAGTGCCAGTTCCAGATGCGCCCGCAAGTCGAGGCGGTGGGACCGCAGACCGACATGGTCGTGATGACGATGGGCGGCAACGACCTCCACTTCGCCGGGATCGTCCAAGACTGCTTCAGCCCCAAGATTCCGTGGATTTCCAACGGTAGCAACGCCGCTGCCTGCCGCAACCGCATCGGTGAGGCCCGCTCCGGCCTGCCCGGCGCACTCACGAAGTTGGAGACGGCGATCGACGACATGCTCGCCAACCGCCTGACGGCGCCGGGGTCACAGGTTGTGCTGCTCAGCTACCCGCTCCTGGCCACCGATCGCGGGTATGTCCTGAACGACGATGGCGTCACGATCGACGCGGCGCGCGAGGTGCGGTCCCTCGGTACCGATGCCGTGGGGCAGCAGCAGGCGATGGTCGACCGCCTGAACGCCAAGCACCCGGGCCGGATCCGGTTCGTCGCCGGAGCACCGGACGCGTTCGCGGGGCACGAGCCGGACCCGCGACTCGGAATCAGCAACCCGAAACGATGGATCAACGAGTTCGCCGAGACCGAGGGCGTCGTCACCGACAGTGGCGTGGACTCGAAGTGGACCTCCGAGGCCACGAACTTCTGGCACCCAAACATCACCGGGCATCAGCAGCTAGGCCACCTCGTCGACGGCAGTGGCGTAGACAAGAACGCCCCGCTCGTTACCGACGGTGGCGGCGTCGACATCGCCTTCGCGATCGACACGTCCGCGTCGATGCAGGAGGAGATCGCGCAGCTCAAGGCGTCGATGCGGGACGTCATCGCCACGGCCAAGGACCGGTCGACCGCGCCGCGGTTCGCCGTGGTCGCGCAGCGAGACGGAGTTGAGAAGGTCGCGGTGGACTTCACCTCCGACGTCGACGCCGTTCAAGCCGGCCTCGACAAGCTGGTCGCCGACGGTGCCGAGTCCGTCACCGCGAGCGTGGATCAGGGCCTGAAGCTGAGCTGGAGGACATCCGTGCACAAGTCGATGATCGTTGTGACCGACGCCACCACGGCCCCAACCTCGGAAACAGCCCAGACGCTCAGCGTGGCCGCAGCCCGCGACGGCGTTTCCGTCACCGTCGTGAGCACCGGCGACGCGGCCGCACTGAGCGGCCTCGCCGAGGCCAGCGGAGGCAAGGTCCTAGCCAGTGGCTCCGATGCCCTGCCAGCGCGCCTGTCCGAGGCGGTCGTGGGGGTCCTCGACTCGCCGTTCCCGTGGGTTCAGGGACCCGGCGTCGTCAAGACCGGGACTGAGGTCACGCTCGACGCAAGCGCCAGCTACGCAACCACCGGTAGCATCGCCACTTACGAGTGGGACTTCGACGGCGACGGCAACTTCGACCAGACCACCACCTCCCCCACCGCGACTTACCGCTACGACACGCCCCGAGAAGGGGTCGTACAGGTGCGGGTGACCGATGCCGAGGGCAGGAGGTCGCAGAACACAACCACGCTGGCGGTCACCAATGACGGCGACGTCATCCCGGATGCGTTCGACAACTGCCGCGATGTCGCCAACCCAGGCCAGAACGACGTCGATCACAACGGCGTCGGCGACGCCTGCCAAGACCCGAACGACTTCAAGCCGGAACAGCAAGTCACCATCGACAAGGAGCCCCAGCTCCCGACCCTGCCGACCACCGGCCCGAACTAGCCCCCGAGCGGCAGTCCCCCGACGGGCGCCGGTAGCTCCCTCACCGGCCCCTCGAGGGACTGCATTTTCCGCAATCGTCGCCTAATCTGCTGTGCTGGAACAGCTCGTTGACCGGCATGTGAGCGCCCTCGGCAGGTCGGCAAGAGCGCCCTGGCCACGATGCTGCTCGACGATCGGCCGGGTGCGATAGTCAACTCTGGACGATCCTCAGGTCCGGGACGCTGCGAAGGAGGCTCCGCTCGCGTTTCTGGGTAACTATGACGGCACGTTGGTCATTGACGAGGCGTAACGTCTCCCCAGCCTGTTGTTGCCGATCAAGCTCAGCATCGATCGGGATCGCCGGCCAGGCCGGTTCATCCTCATGGGCTCGGCCTACTGCTCGCGGGCTTCGTGGCTTCCGAGTTGCTGTCGCAGCGGGGCTGGAGCGAGTAGGAGTTCTCGCTGTTTCACTTTCGGGACCGGAGCGGCAAGGAGGTCGACATCGTCGCCGAACTGTTCGACGGCCGCGTCGTCGCCTTCGAGTTCAAGGCCTCGTCGACCTACCGTGCCGACCACTTCGCCGGGCTGAAGTACCTGCGAGACCGTCTCGTGGACCGGTTCGTCGCCGAGATCGCCCTGGGCGCCTCCGATCGGGGCTATCAGTTCGCGGACCGGCTGTGGGGCCTGCCGATCTCGTCACTGTGGGGCGACGCGGAGCTCGGACAATAAGACAAGAAGGCCCTAGCCCTCGTCGAGAGAGCTAGGGCCTAGGGGTCGCCGTATCAGGCGGGGACGACCTCGAAGCCGAGGCGCGCCGTTACTGCCGGGTGCAGCTTGATGGCGGCGGTGTGGTTGCCGACGGCCTTCACCGGCTTGGCGAAGGAGACGGCGCGCTTGTCGAGCGCCGGGCCGCCGGCCTTCTTGACGGCCTGCGCGACCTCAGCCGGGGTGACGGAGCCGAACAGCGAGCCCGACTCGGAGACGCGGGCGGCCACCTTGACGGTGAGGGCCTCTAGCTGGGCGCGGATCTCCTGGGCGTGCTCGACGCCACGGATTTCGCGGGCGTCGCGGGCACGTTTGATGCCCTCGATCTGCTTCTCGGCGCCGCGGGACCAGGCGATGGCCTTGCCCTGCGGGATGAGGTAGTTGCGGCCGTAGCCGTTGCGGACCTCGACGACGTCGCCGGCGATGCCGAGCTTGTCGACGGTGCTGGTCAGGATGAGCTTCATGTTCTCTCGTGCCTCCGATCAGCGGGCGGTCGAGGCGTAGGGCAGCAGGGCCACCTCACGCGCGTTTTTGACGGCCAGCGCGATCTTGCGCTGGTCCTGGACGGACAGTCCTGTCACGCGGCGGGCGCGAATCTTGCCACGCTCGGAGATGAACTTCTTCAGCGTCGCGACGTCCTTGTAGTCGATGTTGGCCACGCGAGTGGTCTTCACCGGCATGATCTTCTTCTTGTTCACAGACTTACGCTGTGGACCGGCCATTGTGGTGCTCTCCTAGTGTTGCGGGTCGGGTTCGACCCTTTGGGAAGCCCGTCTTGCGACGGAATGTGCCAGCCGACCCTGATCGGGCCGGTTGTGCGGGTGGCTCAGAACGGGGGCTCCTCGGCCGCCGGCTGGTTCCACGGGTTGTTCCCGCCCCGGTTCCCACCGCCGTAGCCGCCCTGGTTACCCCAAGGATCGTTGCCCTGGGGGGGCTGCTGCCCCCCGCCGCCGTAGTTCCCGCCCTGGTTCTGGTTGCCCTGCCACTGGCCGCCACCGCCGCCCTGGGTGCGGGTGACCTTGGCGGTTGCGTATCGCAGGGAGGGACCGACCTCTTCGACGTCAACCTCAAACACCGTGCGCTTCTCACCCTGCTGGGTCTCGTAGGAACGAGCCTTCAGGCGGCCCTGCACGATCACGCGCATGCCCTTGGTGAGGGACTCCGCGACGTGCTCGGCGTACTGGCGCCACACGGAGCAGTTGAGGAACATGGTGTCGCCGTCGCGCCACTCCCCCGACTGACGGTCGAAGGTGCGGGGCGTCGAGGCGACGGTGAAGCTAGCCACGGCCGCACCGCTAGGGGTGAAGCGCAGCTCGGGATCTTGGGTGAGGTTCCCCACCAGCGTGATCAGGGTTTCGCCTGCCATGTTCTCCTCCGGGATCGGACTTGGAAGATCAGTTCACTAACCACTATGGGCGCTCGGTGCGACAAAAGTCACGATCCGGCGGAACTGGTCTGTAGCTGTTGAAAACGCCGTCAGGCGTCGCGACGCAGGACCTTCGTGCGAACGATCTTCTCGTCGATGGTCATGAGGCGGTCCATCTCCTGGACCAGCTCGGGCGTGCAGGTGACCTGCAGGACTGCGTAGGAAGCCTCGGACTTCTTGTTGATGTCGTAGGCCAAGCGACGACGACCCCAGTGGTCGACGTTGTCGATCGCTCCGCCACCCTTGGTGATGACCTCGAGGTGCTTGTCGATCAGGCCCGGAACCTGGCGCTCATCGATGTCGGAATCGACGAGGACCATGATCTCGTACTTGCGCATGGGTTCTGCCCAACCTCCTTCGGACTGACGGCCGCGGGCGGGTCCCACGGCAGGAGGGCACGGCCAACCGGTTGGTCAGCCAAGGCGGCAGTCTACCCGACGGCCCCGGGCCCGGCGAGTCGCAGGCGCTCCGGGATGCCCGCCACGACGAGGACGTCCCAGAAGGCGTCGGCCCACTCGCGATGGCCACGGTCATTCGGGTGGAACCAGTCCCCTGCCACCCGCATGCCGCGCCGGAAGTAGCCGCCCGCGCGGGTCGCGTCGTAGCTGGCGACGCGCGACAGACCGGGGCCTGCGGTGAAGCGGCGGATGGCGTCGCTGAAGTCGTGGGAGCGACGGCTGAGGATCGGCAATGCGACCCACGGGATGTCGGAGACGACGGTGCCCGCGGGCAGGCCGCGAACGAGTTCGGAGAAGTCGCGTTCGAAACGGTTCAGGTCACTGCACCGGGTGAGCAGGTCGGAGGAACCGACGGTGAGCGTCACTAGATCGGGGCGGCGTGGCAGCGCGACGAGCTGCGGGAGTTGATCGCGTAGGACATCGCCGACCCTGGCAGCCGCGGCGGAGAGGTTGATGATGACGACGTGTCGCCCGGTCTCCCTGGCTAAGCGTTTCGCTAGTAGCGGGACATAGCCGTTGTCGACCCGGGTCGCACCGAGGCTCTGCGCCATCGAGTCACCAAGAGCGACGTAACAGATCGCACCGTCGGGAACCTCAGGACGGACAGTCCAGTGGTCCCGGAAGGGCTGGACCCGACGCCCGATCAACGCCACCCAGCCTGCGTAGAGGAAGAAGACCGCCACGGCCCCGGGGAACGCCACCCGCAGCACCGGCACGTAGAGCGCCGCGATGACGTAGGCGGCCAGCCCAAGGGCGGCGACCGCGATTCGGGTCATCGACGCCGATACGGCCCGGGAATGACGGGGTTCCCCTCCCGGGACCATGCCCGCAGTCCCCCAGCGACCGACTCGGCGAGAACCCCCTTCGAGCGCAACTCGGCCGCGACGATGGAAGAGCGCAACCCGTTGTCACACATGACCACGACGGCAGAGTCGCGATCGGCGAGCGGGTCGTCGCCGTGGATCGCATCGACGGGGTCGTCGTGCAGAGCCTTGGGATCGACGGGCCGGGCCCCAGGCGCGTGCCCGGCCTCGTACTCAGCGGGGGTCCGCACGTCGATGAGCACGGCCCCCTTCGACAGCGCCAACAACACATCGTCGACCGCCAACCCGGGCGACCGCTTACTGAGGAAGTCCATCAGACCCATGGGTCCATGATTCCACGGGCTGCACGCCAGGGGTTGCGCGATCCGACGCGACCCGGTAGCGGGTCTGTCCGGTACAAGGGTGTGTGGGGCCTGACGGTTTCATTAGTGAGTGGTTGTTTCGAGCCAGTTCGCGAGGGTGGTCGGATGCGCGTTCAGGGCGGGCTTTGAGGTTCCCCCGGGCTTGGTAGAAGCATCGATGATGAGGATCGAGATGCCAGAGAAGCGGAAGAAGTATGACCGGGACTTCTGTGAGGGAGCTGTCCGGATCGTCGAAGAGACCGCGAAACCGATCGCGCGTGGCCTCGGCGTGACCGAGGGCCCCTGGGCAACTGGGTGGTCCGTGCACGCGAGGCCGCCGATTTGAGGGCAGCCTGACCCAGAAGCTCGCTGACGGGTGGTCCGTGCACGCGGGGGCTGTCGAGCGACGACATCGAAGAACTCAAGCAGCTGCGTGCCGAGGCCGCTGAGCTTCAGATGGAGCGTGATGTCCTTAAACGCTCCATGGTCGGGTGGGTGAAGGATGCGAGGAAGTTAACGTGGCAGGCTTCATCGCCGACCAGAGGACGCGTTACCGATTGCCGAACACCGCAACCTTGCCTGCTGCTCGGAATGTCGCTGAAGTGGTTCCACAAGTGGCCCGACCAGGCCTCTGACCCAGCCGCCGCCAACAGCCTATTCACTACGATGGATCGTCGCCGCAACACCATCGAGCCCGCAGTGAAAGTGATACTCGGCAAGAAGCATGGCTTGCACGGATCACCTCGACTGCACGCCGCCCCGTCGATGACAACTGGACCGCGTCAGACAAGACGATCGCGGATTCGATGCGCCGTCGAGTGCTGGTGGCGCGGCGGATCAAGCGCAGGAACGGGCTCGCCAGGCAGGACAAGACCCGTACCGAAGCTCATCGACTCGCCCCACCGGGACCTCACCACCGATCGGCCCGACACCCACCGGGCCAGCGATATGACCGAGGTCCCTCCCACTGGTGGAAAGCCCTACGCCGCGACCGTCAACGGCCTTATACTCCCGAGGTCTCCTCAGGACGGCGACCGGCCCGCATCCCAACATCAAGTTGCCGTGCTCGGTGAACAAAATACCCGTCAGGGTCCACGGCAGTGCTAATGCCCTCAACGCCCCCAGATGGCGCAAGGGCGAGACCCAGCGGGTTATATTTCACACCGACTACAGCTCAACTTACACGACGAACTCAATTCACCAAACTGTGCCGCCAGCTCGGCATACACCAGCTGACGAGTCGCATCGAGTCGTG
>CAMCJC010000142.1 GCA_945875065.1 uncultured Propionibacteriaceae bacterium
TGGGGAGGGTGGTGGCGAGGTGTGTTCAGTGCGGGTTTTGTAGCGTGTGTCCTATCGGGTTTGGCTGGTTGCTGTTGGGGTCCAGTGATCTTACGGTCAGGTAGAGTGTCTTCAACGTGGCCTGCTCGTTCGGGGGAGCGCCCCATGGGCTTTCATTGTCCTAGGGGGCCTGGTGTTGGGGGACTCGATTCGGGTTCGTGGAGCACAGGACCTTTGCGGTTCTCGGGTGTTGTAGTTCAGGAAGGGCACGAACTTGGTCCAGGTGCCCGGCCAGAGCCTGGTCATGGCCGGGTAGGGCTCGGCTCTGCTTCTGGTCGAACTCCTCAAGTGCCCGCTCCGCATCAGCTGGGGTGGGGGCCTCGTGGACGGGTCTGAGGTTGACGGCGATCTAGGGGCTAGTGCTTCTTCGGTGCGTAGCGGAAATTGTTGCGCAGCAGGTGGATCAGACATATCTGGACCCTTGAGGCCGTCACAGACCATGAAGAACACCCCCCCCTTTGAGGCCGTGGTTCTTCAGTTCGGTCAAGACCGCGTACCAGAACTTTGCGGATTCGCCGTCACCGTTGCCGGGCCAGATCCCCTAGGGTGTCCTTGTGACCTTCGAGGTTGACACTGATCGCGGTGTAGTAGGGCTGGTTGCCGGGCCTGCCTATGGCTTGACCTTTGATCACGATCGCGTGTGGTGAAGGTGGCCGCGTAGATCGGCTCCAACGGCCGGGCCATCCAGGTGGTCGTCTCGTCGATGACGGGTGATTCGGCTGATTCTGTCCTTCAAGACCGACGTGCCATAGGACCTCGCCTGGAGTGGGCGGTGCTCTCGCTGGTCGTCAGCCCTTTCGTGAACAAGCTCAACACCATGGCATCCATGTCCGACAAGCGGCGTTGGTGCTTCTTGACCAGCTGCGGCTCGAACGTGCCGTTACGATCCCTCGGCACGTCGATCTGGATGGCGCCGACGTTGTCGGTGACAACCGTCTTCGACCGGGTGCCGTTGCGGGAATTGCCCGTCCCGCGACCCACAGGGTTGTGCTTGTCATAGCCTAGGTGCTCGTTGACTTCCTCGCCCAAAGGCGGCCTCGACAACCTGCGCGGTCAATGCCTTCAGCAGACCGTCGCGGGCCGGTCAGGGCGATACCAGCATCCCTTGGCCTAGCACACCATCTGCCCGATCACCTCACGCTAGGCCGCCTCCAACTCACCCGACCCATCCAGGTAGTAGCGATGTCGAGGTCACAGCCACCAGCCTGACCGACCCCACGGCCGACGAGCTGCTGGTTGTTGCCTCGGTCACCATGACTCCTCCTGCCCCGCAGAGCGATGGAACCACTTACACCGTTTCTCTGACAGACCCTTGGTTGACAGTTTTCTGGGGGTCGGACGGCTTGTGGGGTCGCCTGGTGGAGTGTTTCGAATTCTACAGGGGTGAGTTTGCCGAGGCGTTGTTGGCGTCGTCGGCGGTGGTAGGAGGTCTCGATTCACGTGATGATGGCGAGGCGGAGAGCGTGGCGGCTGGTCCAGGGGTGCCGGTTCAGGACGTTCTTTTGCAGGAGGGCGAAGCAGCTCTCCATGGCGGCGTTGTCGGGGCTTGAGGCGACGCGGCCCATAGATCCCTTCAGGCCGTGGACTTCTAGTTCGGCCTGAAAGGTGTGGGAGCGGAATTGGCTTGTCCGGTCGGAGTGGACGATGCATCCAGCGACGGGACCGTGGCGTTGGACGGCCATCCGTAGGGCGTTGACCGCGATCCATTTACTCCTACGGGTATCGATCGAGTAGCCGACGATCCGGTGGGCCCACTGGTCTTTGACCGCGCACAGATACAGTTTGCCCGCTCCGGTCCGATGCTCGGTGATGTCCGTCAACCACAGCTGGTTCGGGCCCTCGGCACGGAAGTTGCGTTCGACCAGGTCGTCGTGGACCGCCGGTCCTGGCTTGCGCCACTTGCCGTTGCGGACCGAATGGAAGGCGCGGATACCCTGGGCCTTGCAGAGTCGGTGAACCCGGTTCTGGCTAGCGGTGATGCCCGCATGGGTGACCTCGTCGGTGATCAACCGGTAGCCCAGCCCTGCATCGGCGGCATGCACGTCGATAGCGATGTTGGTCAGATGGGCATCATCCCAATCCCGCTGCGAGAGCGGGTTAGCCCGCCACTTGTAGTAGGCCTGCCGGGAGAACCCCAGCACGCGGCACGAGACCGTCACCGGCACCGCGATCGCCGCCCCTTTGGCCTGGGCCAGATCAGTGACCAAGGGGTACATCATTTTGGGTTGACGTCCCGAGCCAGATACGCGGCAGCGCGGCGCAGAACCTCGTTCTCTTGCTCCAACAAGCGGATCCGTTTCTTGGTCTCCTGCAGCTCGGTAGCCGACCGGCTGTCCCAGGCCGGGGCATCGATGGGGTGTACGGGCTTGTTGGTGGGGCACGGGTCGGCAGGGAAGCGCGGTTTGCGTCGTGTCTGGCCGATAGGGTGGCCCCATGACCAATCTCGCGTGGAACGTGGAGCGCGTGTTGCCCTCCGTCATCGCCGACCTGAACCAGCTCATCGCCATCCCGTCGATCTCTTCGATGCCGGAGCACGCCGGCGACCTCGCCGCCGCCAGCCAGACCATCGCGGGGTGGCTTCGCGACCTCGGGGCGGCTGAGGTGAAGCTGCTCGACGGCGGCGGCAAACCGGCGGTCTGGGCCGACTTCCCCGGGCCCATCGGATCGCCGACGGTGCTGCTTTACGCCCACTACGACGTTCAGCCGATCGGCGACGCGACCGCCTGGACCTCGCCCGCATTCGAGCCCGACGTCCGCGACGGCCGCCTGTACGCCCGCGGCTCGGCCGACGACAAGGGCGGTATCGCCGTCCACCTCGCCGCGCTGCGCGTGTTCGGCGGGCAGCCGCCGGTCCACGTCAAGGTCTTCATCGAGGGGGAGGAGGAGATCGGGTCGCCGTCGATGCCGACCCTCCTCGAGAAGTATGCCGCCGAGCTCGTCGCCGACGTGTTCGTCATCGCCGACTCGGTCAACTGGGAGGCGGGCAAGCCGTCGTTCACCACCACCTTGCGCGGCCTGGCCGACTGCGAGGTAACCGTTTCGACCCTCGAGCAGGGCCTGCACTCCGGGCAGTTCGGCGGCGTCGTCCCCGATGCGTTGACCGCCTTGTGCCGACTCCTCGCGACTCTCCACGATGACGCCGGCAACGTCGCGATCCCGGGTCTGGTCTCCCAGCCGGGGCCGGACCTGGAGTACCCGGCCGACCGCCTCCAGGAGGAGACGGGCCTGCTGCCGGGTGTGCAGCAGATCGGTGACGGGTCGGTCGTCGAACGCATGTGGTTCAAGCCGGCCGCCTCCGTTTTGGCGATCGACGCGACCCCAGTCGCCGCGGCCTCCAACACCCTCGTCCCGTCCGCCCGCGCCAAGGTGAGCCTGCGGCTGGCCCCCGGACAGGACCCGGACGAGGCCGCCGCCGCCCTGGAGAAGCACCTCAAAGACAACGCCCCGTGGGGTGCGAAGATCGAGGTCTCGGGCGGTCAGTCTGGGGCGCCGTCGACGATCAGCCTTGCCGACGAACGCGCTGCGGCCGCCCGCGCGGCCTTCAGGGAGGCGTTCGGAGTCGAACCGGTCGAGATGGGCTGCGGCGGCTCGATCCCGATCGTCGCCGAGTTCGCCGACCGAAACCCGGGGGCCTTGGTCCTGGTGACGGCGGTCACGGACCCGAACTCCCGGATGCACGGCATCGACGAGTCTCTCGACCTAGCAGACCTAGGCAAGGCGGCCTTGGCGGAAACCCTGCTGCTCAGCAAGCTGTGACGGGCTGGCGCTAGGCCCAATAGCCATGGAGTTCTTTACCCCGCCGCGTGAGCCCGTACTGGCCGGGACCATGAAGAACAGCGACGCTGCTAGCCGACGCCGTCGCGTCAACGTCTATGTTGACGAGTCCGGGGACCGCAACAGCGGATCCAACAGGGATCGGACTTCTTTACCATCACCGCTGTGATGGTTGAGATGGAACACGACCACCAATTGCGCATCGTCGTGGAGGGTGCGAAGGCTGTCTGGAGGCTGAAGGAGGGACGGCAACTCCACTGGGTGGAGCATCTGCGGGCTAGGCATGAAGATCGCAGGCGGACTTTGGCTGAGTTACTGGCCGCTGTTCCAAGTGTGTGCGTCGTTCACGTTGTTCTGGACAAGACCGCGTTGACGCCGAACAGCTATCTGGCAAAGGAGCAGGCGGGGGCCTACAACTATGCGCTCCGGTATCTCCTGGAACGAGTTGCCTATGCAGCCGATCAATGGATTGGAGGTGCACGCATCGCCGACGTTTCCCTGGGACTGGTCGGTGGGGTGGACGACCGCGAGACCATGAGGTACCTGAATCACGTGGCGACGCACGAAAGGGGGGACTGTCCCGTGGGATGCGCTCCGATGGCCGATGAAGTTTCGGGCGACCTCCGAACGAGCGGGACTACAAGCGGCCGATGTCTATTCCGGGATGCTGTGGGCGGCGCTGGTGCACGGGGACCGGCGGTGGTTCGATCTGGTTCACCACCAGATCTATCGCAGCGAAGCAGGCCAGACCCGAGGCTTTGGCATCAAGGTAATACCAAGGTCCGTCGAGGACGCGCTAGTGCATCTGTGTGAACAAAGATGACCCTCCCCTGGGCCCCGGCGGGCTTCCCTTACGGGTGAACACCTTGTTGGCGGTTCCGGCCTGATCACCGGCGACCCAGGAAGAGGATCATCTACTGTGAGTGTACATCCGTACGGCGGACGGGACTAGCCCTCTAGCCTGAGTCCTGGAGGTTAGGGGCCCAAAGCTGTCACATCTTTGATTGAACATCTATTGGTGGTTCCGGCCAGGGCCCTGGTGGATCCTGCGGAACGTCCTGACCCCGGGCGTCTGAGCTCCTACGTGGGTGCCGCTTTGGCGATAGGCTGGCCGGGTGCTTCGAGCTGATGGCCGTTTGAGTCATGACCTGGATCCGGTCGACCGTGGTCCTAAGGATGCGTGTGGGGTCTTTGGGGTGTTTGCGCCTGAGGAGGATGTGGCGCAGTTGACGTACTACGGGTTGTTCGCGTTGCAGCATCGGGGGCAGGAGTCGGCTGGGATCGCGGTGTCGACTGGGTCGCGGATCACGGTGTTCAAGGACATGGGCTTGGTCTCGCAGGTGTTCGACGAGGCGACCTTGAGCTCGTTGAAGGGACGATTGAGCATTGGGCACACGCGGTATTCGACGACGGGGGCGTCGGTTTGGCACAACGCGCAGCCGACGTTTCGGGCGACACGCTGTGGCGGGTTGGCATTGGCTCACAACGGGAACCTGACTAACACGCACGAATTGGAGGCGTGGCTGCACGAGTTGGACCCGGAGCTGCGGGTGCCCGAGAAGAAGACGATGGACTCGACCAACGACACGTCGTTGGTGACGGCGTTGATGGCGTCGTTTGGGGATGAGCCGATGGAGCAGGTAGCGATGCGGGTGCTGCCGCGGCTCAAGGGGGCGTTTTGTTTGACGTTCATGACCTCCTCGACGCTGTTCGCGGCCCGAGACTCGCAGGGGGTGCGGCCGTTGGTGCTGGGGCGCCTCGCATCGGGCTGGGTCGTGGCCTCGGAAACAGCGGCGCTGGACATCGTGGGTGCCAGCTTCATCCGGGAGGTGGAGCCGGGGGAGTTCATCGCGATCGACGAGGCGGGGCTGCGCAGCCACCGGTTCGCGGAGGCGAAGCCGAAGGGGTGCCTGTTCGAGTACGTTTACCTGGCCAGGCCGGATACGACCATCGCGGGTAGGTCGGTGCATACGACGCGCGTTGAGATTGGCCGGATCCTGGCGCGTGAGCATCCGGTGGCAGCGGATCTGGTGATCCCCACGCCGGATTCGGGGACGCCGTCGGCGGTGGGTTATGCGGAGGCGTCGGGGATTCCGTTCGGGCTCGGCCTGGTCAAGAACGCGTATGTGGGGCGGACGTTCATTCAGCCGAGTCAGACGATCCGGCAGCTGGGCATCCGGTTGAAGCTGAATCCGCTGAAAGAGGTGATCGCCGGCAAGCGCCTAGTGGTGGTCGACGACTCCATCGTCCGCGGCAACACCCAGCGGGCACTCGTGCGGATGCTCCGCGAAGCCGGCGCCACCGAGGTTCACGTGCGCATCAGCTCGCCGCCGGTGGAATGGCCGTGCTTCTACGGCATCGACTTCGCGACCCGCGCCGAGTTGATCGCGCCGGGCCTTGATGTCGCCGCGATCTGTCGCTCCCTCGGCGCGGACTCGCTCGGTTACATTTCCCTCGACGCTCTGACCGAGGCCACGCACCGAAGTGCGGACACGCTGTGCCGCGCCTGCTTCGACGGCCGCTACCCGATCGACGTGCCCCGCGGCCAGGAGCAGCTGCTCCGCGAGGCCGCAGCCAACTCCAAGGAGAATAAATGAGCCACTCCGCCTACGCCGCCGCCGGCGTTGATATCGAGGCCGGCGACCGCGCCGTCGAACTAATGAAGGCTTCGGTCGCCCGCACCCGCCGACCCGAGGTCCTGGGCGGCCTGGGCGGCTTCGCCGGGTTCTTCGACGCCGCCGCGTTCAAGGACTACCGCCACCCCGTCCTCGCGACCTCCACTGACGGCGTCGGCACGAAAGTCGCGATCGCGCAGGCCCTCGACAAACACGACACGATTGGTTTCGACCTGATCGGCATGCTCGTCGACGACCTAGTCGTCTGCGGCGCCGAGCCCCTGTTCATCACCGACTACATCGCCTGCGGCAAGGTCGTGCCCGAACGGATCGCCGCTATCGTCGGTGGCATCGCGGACGCGTG
>CAMCJC010000143.1 GCA_945875065.1 uncultured Propionibacteriaceae bacterium
CATGATCGCGGCCGGCGTGGACGTCGCCGACGAGGCCGCCGTCACCGCCTACACCCTGGACAATTCCTACGGCGCCGCCCTCGGCAAGGCCGTGGCCCCCGTCTTCGAGCCGCTCGGCTTCGACTGGCGCGTCAACGTCGGCGTGCTGTCGTCCCTGGCGGCGCGGGAGGTCGTGGTCTCGACGATGGGTCAGGTCGCGGCCGCCGAGGATCCGGAGGATCCGGGCGAGGCGCTCGCCGGGTTCACGCACGGGGACGGGCCGCACGCCGGCGAGCCGGTGTTCACGCCGGGCACGATCGCCGCGCTGCTGGTGTTCTTCGTCTACGCCCTGCAATGCGCCTCCACGCTCGGCGTCATGCGGCGCGAGACCGGTACCTGGCGGTGGTCGGCGATCGCGTTCGTGTACATGGGTGTCCTCGCTTGGACCATGGCGTTCCTGGCGAAGATCGTGGTCGGAGGCTTGATGTGAGCCGCCCCATCCACCCCCAGGCCGTGCCGGGCGACCGGCAAGTCGTCAGGTGGGTCGTCGCGACCGGCGACCTGCCCGTCGGCACCGTCACCAAGGCGCCGGGCACGCTCGGGCCGCTGCTGGAATACGGCGTCATCACCAAGCTACTGGTGGAGGCCGGCGGCGTATGGACCTGGCTCGCCGACGACCACACGTGGGCAGAGCAGGGGCCGCGAATCCGCGACGCGATCGTCGCGGCACTGGAGACCGAAGGTTGGGAGGTCGAGGAGGGGGACGTCGACCTCCTCGGCCACATCGCCCGCGATGTCGTCGAGGGGGAGTTGAAGAGCTACATCGCCAGCCACGGCGGGCAAATCACCGTCGTCGACAACGACGTGGATTCCGTTTCACTCGACTTCGGCGGTGCCTGCGAGGACTGCCCGGCGGCCGGCCAAACCCTTCACCAGCGAGTCGAGACGACGATCCGGGCCCGCTATCCGCGCCTTCGAGCCGTCACCCGCGTCGGCGAGAAGGGGAAGAAGCGGGGCCTGCCGCTGCTGCCCATACCGGGAAGATCCTGCTGAACCTGAGAGTCACACCTGATGCCGCGGAGCCGGATCCGCGCTCAGGTGTGACGCATTCTCGGGTTCGTCGACCGGGCCGGCGACGGTGAGGGCCGCGATGCCCGTGGTGATCGGGACGCTCAGGACCAACCCGATCGACGAGCCCAGGGTACGGACGATCTCCCCGGAGAACTGCTCCACGTTCAGCAGATCGAGGGTGGTGCGGGTGGTGAAGAACACCAGCAGCAGCACCGTCAGCGCCCCGCCCGCGTAGGCGAACACGATCGTGTAGATCGTGGAGGCGATGTGGTCGCGCCCGATGCGCATGCCCGAGGTGAACAGCTCGCGGCGGGTCATCGAAGGCGCGGCCGCCCGCAGCTCCCACACCGCCGAGCTCTGGGTGATGGTCACGTCGTTTAGGACTCCGAGGCCGCCGATGATGATCGCGACCATCAGGATCTCCTTGAAGTTGATTCCCGAGGCTAGGGACGACAGCTCGAAGTCACTTTCCTCGGCGAATCCGGACAGTCGCGCGAACTCGACGGAGATCGCGCCGAGCGCCGTCGTTATCCCGACTCCCAGCAGCGTCCCCACCAGGGCCGCCGATGTTCGCATCGAAACCCCGTGCGCCACGTACAACACGACGAACATGATCGCCGTGCCGCCGACGAGCGCGACGATGATGCCGGGCTTGCCTGCCAGCAGCGCCGGCAGCATGAACCCGATCAGTACGCCCCCCGCGAACACGAGTCCCAGCAGTGCGAACAGGCCCTTCCATCTGGCGACCGCCGCTACGACGATGAGGAACAGCACCCCGAGGGCGATCATGAACGGGATGCGGTTCGCGTCGGAATAGGAGTAGACGGGGCCGTCGGGGGTGGTGACGCGGCCAACCTTGATCTCGTCGCCGGCCCGTAGTCCCGCCTGCGCCTGCGGGCCCTGCAGCGGCACGTCGACGACGGTGCCGACCTCCGGCCCCGATTTCAGCTCGACCGTCGCCGTCAGGCAGACGGCGTTGCTGATCTGCGCGCTGTCGCAGCCCTCGCGGACCTCGGTGATCTTGGCGAGTTCGAACGAGAACCCGGGCACGTCGGAGAGGCGGTGGACGTGGGCGTCGAGATCGGCCTTGCTGGGCCACAGCCAGATCATCCCCGCGATCGTCAACACCCCGAGGATCGACAGGAACGTGATCAGGATCGTCCGGGCTGTCGACCCGACGGTGACTTGGTCTAGGTCGTCGTGAACGTGCGAATGGCCGGCTCCCATAACCCTGCACGATACCCGGCGACTGCCGGTAACCTTGCCGCCATGGTCCAGGTCTGCTATCGGCACTCCACGGAGGCGACGGGCATCGTCTGCCAGCGCTGCCGCCGACCCATCTGTCCGCGGTGCATGATCGCCGGTGCCGTTGGCTTCCAATGCCCCGAGTGCGTCGCGGCAGGAATGCGGCAGACACGCCAACTGGTGCTGCCGTTCGGCGGCACCCGCAGCCGCGACCCGCGCTGGACGTCGTTCGCGTTGATCGGGCTGAACGTCGCGGTGTGGCTGGCGATCGTGCTCTACGGCGGCACCGAGGGACCGCTGCTGCGGCTCCTGGCGCTGCAGAACGAGGGCATGTGCATTCAGGGGAACTACATCCTGGGCGTGACGGCTGCGGACTGCCCGTCCTACGGCGGCCAGTGGTGGGCGGGCGTCACCGACGGCGCGTGGTGGCAGGTGATCACGAGCGCCTTCGTGCACCTGGACTGGATCCACATCGCCTTCAACATGGTGGCCCTCTACGTCCTCGGCCCGGAACTGGAGAAGATCCTTGGGCGGATCCGGTTCCTAACGATGTATTTCGTCTCGGCGCTGATGGGCTCGGCGTTCGTGCTGTGGCTGAGCGAGCCCCACACGACCACCGCCGGCGCATCCGGCGCGATCTTCGGGATGATGGGCTCGATCCTCCTCGTGGCGTGGAAGCTGAAGGCGAACTACCAGCGGATCGGGTTCTGGATCGGCCTCAACATCGCGATCACGTTCTTCGGCTCCAACGTCATCTCCTGGCAGGGCCACCTCGGCGGCTTCGTCGGCGGCCTAGCCGTAACCGCCGCGCTCGTGCTCCTGCCGAAACAGCAGCGAAGCAGGCTGCAGTGGCCGCTGACAGCCCTGGTCGCAGTGGTCGCGCTCGCCGCGATCATCGCGAAAGCCCTAGCTGAATAGCTGCTCGATCAGCGGCTGCGCCGTCCCCGACCCGCTGTCGCCCTTCTCGACGAATGCCGCTACCGCGTACTTGTCGTTCCAGGCGATCATCCACGCGTGAGCCGTGTCGGTGGTGCCAGCGGACTGCCCGAACTCTGCGGTGCCGGTCTTCGCGCCGGTCATGATCTTCGCCAGGCCCGAGTTCGGATCCTTCTGCACGACCGCCTTCATCACCTCCTGCAGGTTCGACGTCTCGGAATCGGTCAGCGGCGATGCCGTGCTGGTGGCCTGCTGCCCCTTGACCAGCCACGGGACGACCGTGCGTCCGGAGGCGACGCTCGCCGCCACCGACGCCATCCCCAGCGGCGACATGCGGATTCCACCCTGCCCGATCATGCTGGCTGCCTGGTCGACCTGCGACGAGTTCGGCTCGACCGTACCGAAGTTCGAGGTGAACCCGGCGTCGTAGTCGGTGCCGACACCGAGGCTTCCGGCCGCCGCCTTCAGCTCGTCGCGGGAAATCGTCTGATAATTCCGGCCGAACGCTGTGTTGCACGAGTACGCGGCCGCCTCCTTCAGCGGGATGGAGCCGAGGTGATCGGCGGGGTAGCCGGGATAGTTGTGCATCGTGTAATCGCCGATGGTCAGGGAGTCGGAACACTCGACGGCGCTGTCGGCGGTGGTCCCTTTGCGGATCATGGCCAGTGAGGTGACGACTTTGAACGTCGATCCCGGCGCGAACGACCCGTAGGTGGCCTGCGGGTACTCGCCGACCGCCGGCGAGTTCGCCGCCGCCAGCACCCCACCGTCTTTGACGTCGATCACGACCAGGGCCGCGACGTCCGACGGATGGCTTGAGGCCAGGACACTCTCGGCCTTCTCCTGCAGCTGCCGGTCGAGTGAGAGGTCGATCGGGGCACCGATGCTGGGCTCTTGCGTGAACAGCGCAACTTCCTTGAACTCGATGCCCTGCCTGCCCACCTGGTCGATCTGCACGCCCGCTACGCCGCGAAGCTGCTTGTCGTAGCGCTGTTGCAGGCCGCTGACCCCAACCAGATCCGAGGTGGCCAGCGCCCCGCCGGATTCCGCGATCTGCTCGGCCGACGGCGCCCCGACCTTACCCAGCAGGCCGACGGCGAACGTGTCGCTCGGCGCGAGCATCGACTTGACTTCGGTTACGGCGCCCCCCGGCACGTTCGTCACCGCCGGTGGGATCTCCTCCTGCCGCACCGTCTTGCCCACAACGAACTGCTTCGGCCCGCCCGCGTTGACCTTAGCCACGAACTCGGCGGCATCGATCCCAAGGACGCCGGCTAGCTGCTTCGCCGCCTCGGCCCACCTGGCCTGGTCGACCTTCGACTTGTCTAGCCCCAGCTGGTACAGGTTCCGCTCTTCGACGAGGGCCTGGCCCGCGCAGTCGTTGATCGCCGAGCGTCGCGGCTGCGTGCGACGGTGACGCAGCCGCGTTTCAGAGGTCAGCTGCGGGTGCACGACGCTCGCCGACCACACCGCCTGCCAAGCCCCATCGACGTTGCTCAGCGGCAGCTTCGACTCGAACGTCCACGGCTGCTCGCCGACGGGGAGGCTGTGGGCGAGGGTGGCCGTCGCGGTCTTGCCGTCCGCCTCGTAGGTCACGCCCGCGACCGTCACGGCCGGGACCAGGTCGTCCATGCCGGCGAAGATCGTCTGCAGATCCTTGGTGGCATCCTCGACGCTGGTGGTCAGGGGGACGTCAGCCAGGCTCAGCTTCGGGATGGCCTCCGCGACCTGAGCGGCCACCGGCATCGCATCCGGCACGCCGTTCGGTGGCGCGGTCAACGTCCCGTCCGGTCCCTTCCCGGCCGGGCTGCATCCGACGAACAGACCCAGGGCCAGGGCGGCCGTGACTAACATGCGCGCCGCGCGGGTGAAGATACTGTTAGCGCCCACGTGAAGTCCCCTTTCCTGGGTCAATCCTTCCACGATCGAGGGTAACTGGGCCTCTGAGAAGAAGCCAGGGTCGGCCCCTCGGACGGCATCCTCCTCCTGAGAACTTGTCGCGCCGTACCGCCTCGGCCGGTACCCTGGTCCGGAGTGCCCGTTCGGCTTTTCCGCATCTTTACAAGGAGTGAATCCGGTTGACCGTTCCTTTGTGGCTATGGGTTTTGACCGTCGTCATCATCATTGGCCTGCTCGCCTTTGACTTCATCTTTCATGTCCGCAAGGCCCACGAGCCCACGCTTAGGGAGGCCGCCACTTGGTCGGCGATCTATGTCAGCATCGCCATCACCTTCGGCATCTGCCTGTTCGTCTTCGGCGGACACGAGATGGGAATCGACTACTTCACCGGTTGGCTCGTCGAGTACTCCCTCAGCGTCGATAACCTGTTCGTATTCCTTATCATCATGGGTAGCTTCGCCGTCCCGCGCGTCGACCAGCAGAAGGTCCTGCTGTTCGGCATCGTGTTCGCCCTCATCGCCCGCGCCGTGTTCATCGCGCTCGGCAAAGCGATGATCGAATCGTGGAGCTGGACGTTCTACCTGTTCGGCCTAGTGCTGGTCATCACGGCCGGAAAGCTGTTGGCGCCCGAGGACGGCGAGTCTGACGAGGCCGACAACTTCATCATCCGGCTCGCCAAGCGGTTCCTCCACACCACCGACCACTACGACGGCGACAAGTTGTTCACGTACGAGAATGGCAAGCGAGTCCTGACTCCGATGCTGCTCGTCATGGTCGCGATCGGCGGCACCGACCTGCTGTTCGCCCTCGACTCCGTGCCCGCCATCTACGGTGTCACTCAGAACGTCTACATCGTGTTCACCGCCACGGCGTTCGCGATGATGGGACTTAGGCAGCTGTACTTCCTCATCGACGATCTCCTGGATCGCCTCGTCTTCCTCAAGTACGGTCTGGCGACCATCCTCGGGTTCATCGGCATCAAGCTGATCCTGGAGGCCCTCCACACCAACACCCTGTGGTTCATCAACGGCGGCAACCACGTCCCTGTCTACGTGTTCGGCCGCGTCGAGTCGCTGTCGGTCGTCGGCATCGTCCTGGCCATCACGATCGTCGCTTCGTTGTTCAGCCCGAAGGGCGTGGTTGCGAGCGCCGTCCGCGTCCTCGACCGCAAGTGCCACGCGTACCTGCACGAGGAGTACCACGGCTCCGACGATGACCGCCGCGCCCTCTATGACGAGATCATCGAGCGGGAGAAAGCCCTGTCGAAGCTCAATCCTGAGCTGGTGGCGCACTACCGCGACGAGACGGGCGTCGAGTTGGCGCTGCAGAAGGTTCACAAGCTGCACGGCGACCTCGCTTGATGGCGGTAGGGTCGGCGGTTCGGCGGCTCTGGCAGCACGCGGGCTTCAGGCGGCTGTTGTGCCTGCGCGTCCTGTCACAGGCGGCCGACGGCACGGTGCAGGTCGGCATGGCCGCGTACCTGCTGTTCTCGCCGACCCACCAGCCCGACGCCTGGTCGATCGCCGGCATCCTGGCGCTGACGTTCCTGCCCTTCACGGTCCTAGGGCCCTTCGTATCGCCGCTCCTGGACACGTGGTCCAGGCGGCAGGTCGCCGTCGTCTCCGACATCACCC
>CAMCJC010000144.1 GCA_945875065.1 uncultured Propionibacteriaceae bacterium
CTCGACCGGGTCTGGGGGAGCGATTACCTCGGCGATGCCAAGACCCTTGATGTCCACATCGGGCGGCTCCGGGCGAAAATCGAACCGGCCCCGTCGAACCCGACCCGGCTGGTCACCGTACGCGGCCTTGGCTACCGGTTCCAGGGGTGACTTGGGGGTTTGACCGTCAATGGGACGTGCGCGGGCCGCACTATCTCGCCCCCGTTCGACTCGGGCGTCCGACACGCCGACTCGTGATAAGATTCGCCTCAGAAAGGGGCTTGAGTATGACGTTTACGGTCGGAGAGACGGTGGTCTACCCAAATCACGGGGCGGCTGTCATCGAAGACATCGAAACTCGACAAATCAAGGGTGAGGACAGGCTCTACCTGGTCCTTCGGATCATCGGCCAAAGTGACCTAGTGGTTAGGGTTCCCGCGTGCAACCTGGACCTCGTTGGGGTCCGTGACGTGGTCGACGCCGACGGCCTGGAGCGGGTGTTCCAGGTGCTTCGAGCGGAGCACACCGAGGAACCGGCCAACTGGTCGCGCCGCTACAAGGCGAATCTGGAGAAACTGCACTCCGGCAACGTCATCAAGGTGTCCGAGGTCGTGCGCGACCTGTGGCGCCGCGACCGCGACAAGGGCCTCTCGGCTGGCGAGAAGCGGATGCTGGCCAAGGCCCGCGCCATCCTCGTCGCCGAACTCGCGCTCGCCGAGGACGTCGCGGAGAATCGCGCCGAGGTGATGCTTGACGAGGTCCTCGCCTCGTGAGCAGAAGTTGAACAAGGCAACTAACCGGCCGGTCGTCGCCCTAGTGGTGGCGGCCGGTTCTGGTGTACGCCTCGGTGCCGCGGTCCCCAAGGCTCTCGTGGAACTCGGAGGGATGTCGCTGGTGCGCCGCAGCGTCCTCGCGATGCGCTCCGGCGGCGTTGGCACGGTAGTCGTCACGGTCCCTGACGGCCAGGTCACGGTCTTCGAGGCCGCCCTGACCGGAATCGACGACGTGGTGTGCACCCTTGGCGGTCCGGAACGCCAGGACTCGGTCCGCCTCGGGCTCCAGACACTCGCCGAGCTCGTCCCAGACGACGCCGTCGTTCTCGTGCACGATGCCGCCCGTCCGCTCGTGCCAGCTGAGGTCGTGCGGGCCGTCGCGGCGGCAGTCGCAGACGGCGCGGACGTGGTCATCCCGGTCGTCCCGGTCCACGACTCCATCCGCCAGGTCAACGGCGACGGCTCTGCGATCGTAGACCGAGGCACGCTGCGCGCCATTCAGACGCCGCAGGGGGCCCGCCTTGGTGCGCTACTCGCGGCCCACCAGCACGTCCACCGGAATCGCCTCGTCATCACCGACGACGCGTCCGCGTTGGAGGCAGTCGGTTGCGACGTCACGCTAGTGCCGGGTCACCACGACTCGTTGAAGATCACCGAGAAGCTCGATCTGGCACTCGCCCAGGGCATCCTAGACGGCCGCCAGGAAGGGGGCCGGCTATGAAGATCGGCATCGGCACCGACGTTCACCGCCTAGAAGCCGGAGTCCCAATGCGGGTCGCCGGCCTGCACTTCCCCGACGAGCCGGCGGGGCTGGCCGGGCATTCCGACGGCGATGTCGCCGCCCATGCGGCCGTCGACGCCCTGCTGTCTGCAGCTGGACTCGGCGACATTGGCTCCAACTTCGGAACCAACCGTCCCGAGTGGGCCGGAGCCAGCGGCGTCGCCTTCCTGACCGAGGCAGCGCGCCTGGTGCGGGAGGCTGGATTCGATGTAATCAACGTGTCGATTCAGGTGATTGGAAACCGACCCCGCATGGCGGGTCGCCGAGCCGAAGCGGAGACAACGCTGTCGGCCGCGGCCGGCGCGCCCGTCAGCATCTCCGCGACGACGACCGACGGGCTGGGCCTGACGGGACGCGGCGAAGGGGTTGCAGCCGTCGCCGTCGCGTTGCTGTCCTGACTACTCGACCTCGGAGGCCGGGGCGGTGAACGTGTTGCACGTCCCGATCTGCTGGGTGCCAAGGCCACGCTCGGTCCAGGTACGGCGGTTCGCACCGGTGCCGTGGTCGCCGGGGCCTTCCAACGGTTTGCCGAGGCGTTCAGAGAGCTGATCGTCGCCGATCTCGAAGGACAGATCGCCGAGTCCGCTGCGCTCCTCGTCACTGATGGCCAGATCCTTGGATAGGGAGTTGACGACGACGCCGGCGAAGCAATCGGCCTGGGTCTCGGCGCGGCGGTAGTACTCGAGGGCCTGTGATTTGCTTGACTCGTGGCTGAGGAGGGTGCTCGCCCCGAATAGGCCGGAGCGGCCCTGGACGGCATGTCCGTACTCGTGTGCCATGATCCACGCGAACAGCAGGCGCGCGTCGCGATTCTTCGAGGTCATGACTTCGGCGATGTCCTGGGCCAGGTACAGCTCCTGATCCATCGCACAGTAGAACGCGTTTTGGGACTTTGACGTCCCGCATTCGGTCTGCACCTCGCCCGAGAAGACGGTCACCTTCGGCCTGTAAGCCGTGTAACCCGCAGCCTCCAAGGCGGGACCCCAGGCGCGAGTGAGGCACTCCATGTAGTCGTCGATCTGCTTTTCGCGGTCGCTGTCCGACAGAGTGCCCGACTCAAAGGTCGTCGTGCACTTGATCGGGGCGGCCATGTCGATCTTGTAGAGGCCGTTGTTAGTGAGCCACTCGTTCGCCTCAGCCTCCGTATCGGGGATCGGTACGGCCGGCGGGGTCTCCGAGGAGGGGGGAACCTTGTAGTCCTCGTTCTGGTAGCCGGAGCCTCCGACCTGTCGAGCGAGGGTGTAGATCAGCAGCGTGACCAAGAGCCCGCCGACGACCACCAGCAGCACCGCTCCGGCTCCCGACGAACGTCGGACCGGACGTCGCGGATAGTAGCCGGGTGTCAGCGGGCCGGGGCCAGGACGAAACGGCACCGGCTGCTGGAACACCACCGGAGCAGAGCGGTACGGACCCGTTTGGTACGGGGTGGGTGCGGCGTATGGCCGAGGCATCTGCGCGAACGCCGCGGGGGCCGGGTAGAATGGCTGTGGCTGCGGGGACCCCCATGGCTGCTGTGGTGGGGTCATCGGGCCAGGCGGGTACGGGTACGGCTGCGACACGGGGCCAGACTAACCAACGACGGGGTTAGAACGCTCCGGGGGGATAGTTTCGTGACCGTGTGGTGCGGTACGGTCATCCGGTACAGCCCGAACTCCAGCGAGGAAATTCATAAGGTGCGCAGAATCCGTCTTCTCCTGCTGCCCGCGCTTCTAGTGGCCCTGGTGGTGGGCGCTCCTGCCGCCCGTGCCGATGACCCGATCGCTACCAGCTACCGCTTTGAAGGTCGCCTCGGGGCCGACGGCATGCTGCAAGTCACCGAGAAGATCGTCTTCGATGCTCCGCCCGGCGAACTGACGCAGCGCCTTGCGACGACGGCGCCGATCGACAGCCGCAGCTTCTACCGCTACGAGATCAGCGACATCGCCGCCACCGGAGCCGAAGGGCTTGAGGTCAGCACCGACGGCGACTACCAGGTGCTGAAGATGAAGCCCTCGACCGAGGTGACGATCACCTACAACGTGCGCGGCACCACTGCGGCGGGCGCTGCGGGTGACGAGCACAGCGTCTTCAGCTGGCGGCCGTTGCAGGGGCTATCGGTGGCCGTCAAGTCGGTCACTGGGGAACTGAAGGCTGGTTCCCTGCCTGAATACGTCGACTGCACGGCTGGCGCGCCCGGCGCGCCCAACAAGTGCTCGATGGTCGCGGTCGGCACGTTCGACGCCCCCAACCCCCGTTTCGAGTCCGCCGCCCGCGGCGTCGGCGAGCAAGTGACTCTAACCGTCGGCTATCCAAAGGCCGCCGTGGAAGCGACCGCCGTTGTTCACGAGTCGTGGAGTCTCGACAGGGCGTTCACGGTGAACCTAGCGACGATCGGCGCAGCCCTCGGGGCGCTGGCCCTTGGTGCGCTCGGCCTGTGGTGGCTGTACCGCCGCACCGGCATGGACCAGGTGCACAGCGGCGAGGTCACTCCGGTCGGCACGTTCCGACCCACCGGCGACGGCCAGTCCGTCTTCGAAGTCGCCGACGGCATTCGGCCCGGTCTCGTCGGCACCCTCGCTGACGAGCGTGTCGACCCCGTCGACATCACCGCGACTCTTCTCGACCTCGCCGTCCGCGGCCACCTGCGTATCACCGAGCTAAATGTCGTAGCCCACGGCTTGCCCGACTGGCGGTTCACCCGCATCGGCGACGAGGCAGGCCTCGCCGACTACGAGAAACGGCTCCTAGAGGCTGTCACCCCTGGCGGAGGGGAGACCCTCGCCTCCGAGTTGCCCACAACCCTCTCGCCCGCGCTTCCCGGTATTCAGGACGCGCTTTACGACGAGGTCGTGGCAAAGGGCTGGTTCGACGTCCGCCCTGATTCCACCCGCAACTCGTGGCGAACCTGGGGCATCGTCGCGGTCGTGGCGTCCGTTGTGGCTCTGGTCGCGCTCGCCGCATTCACCAAGTTCGGTGTCCTCGGCATCGTCCTCGTCGGCCTCGCCGCAGCCCTGCTGTCGATCGGCAGCCGCATGCCGCGGCGCAGCGTCGCCGGCTCCCACACGCTTTCCGGGCTCGGAGCCCTGTCGGCTCTTTTGGCCACACACCCGACTGACCAAATGCCCAAGGGGCGTGAACTCGTCGAGATCTCCAAGCTCCTGCCGTATGCCGTCGTTCTGGGCGGAAAACAGCGCTGGCTAGGGGCAATGGTGGATGCGGATGACGACGACCGGCCGGATCCCACGGACTTGGCGTGGTACCACGCGCCGGAAACGTGGCACCTGCGGGATCTGCCGACGTCGCTGACGCAGTTCGTTAACACAGTGCAGGGAGAACTGTTCAGCAGGTGAGAGGATCGACCAGATTTTCCATTGTCGGCCCAAGCGCGGGAGACTGTACCGGTGACCCTCGAACTGATGGTTGTGTTGTCGCTGGTCGTTGTTACCGCACTAGCCTTCGACTTCACCAACGGCTTTCACGACACAGGCAACGCGATGGCCACATCCATCGCCACCGGCGCCCTAAAACCCAAGAGCGCGGTAACCCTCTCCGCGATCCTCAACCTCGTAGGCGCCTTTCTGTCGGTCGAGGTAGCGCTCACCGTAACCAACGCCGTCGTCAAACTCCAGGACAGCAACGGCGCCCCCAAAGCTGAGTTACTCAGCGACGGCGGTGAGGGGCTCCTGCTGATCGTGCTCGCCGGCTTGGTCGGCGCGATCGTGTGGAACTTGGCCACGTGGCTGTGGAGTCTCCCGTCGAGCTCCTCCCACGCCCTGTTCGGTGGCCTGATCGGGGCCACCATCGCGGGCCTCGGCTTCGGCGGCGTCAAGTGGATGGGAGACGGTACCAAGCTCGACGGCGTCGTCGGGAAGGTGGTGCTGCCAGCGCTATTGTCGCCGGCGATCGCGATCGTGGTAGCCGCCGCCGGCACGTGGCTTGTGTTTCGTATCACCCGGAAGGTCGCGAAGCCGCGACGCGAGGCCGCGTTCCGATGGGGACAGATCGGGTCCGCGTCCCTCATTTCCCTGGCCCACGGCACCAACGATGCCCAGAAAACCATGGGGGTGATCACTCTGGCGCTCATCGCCACGGGTAGTTGGACCGACCTGGGCGGCGTGCCGCTCTGGGTCAAGATCACCTGCGCCTTCGCGATCGCGCTCGGCACCTACCTCGGCGGCTGGAGAGTCATCCGCACCCTTGGTAAGGGCCTCGTCGAGATCAGCGCCCCGCAGGGGTTGTCGGCCGACTCGTCCTCGGCAGCCGTCATCCTCGCATCCAGCCACATGGGCTTCGCCCTGTCCACCACCCATGTCGCGACCGGCTCCATCCTCGGCAGCGGCATCGGCATGCGCACCGCGAGGATCAACTGGCGGGTCGCGGGGCGTATGGCTATCGCCTGGGTCATCACGCTGCCGTGCGCCGCCGTCATCGGCGCTCTGATGTGGCTCATCGGCCATCTGTTCGGAGGCTTCGTCGGTCCCCTCGTCATTTTCGCGATCCTCCTGGCCGCCTCCGGCTGGATGTACCTTCACTCCCGCAAGTCGATGGTCGACTCCAGCAACGTCACCGACGAATGGGTCGACGAATTGGCGGCCGAACGCGGCCGCCCCGTAGTGACTGGAGCGAGCTAGGCATGAGCAATCTCTACTTCGCCCTTCACGGGGCCGGCAGCGTCCTCGTCGTCGGTCTCCTGCTGGGAGCCGGTCTACCTGCCATCTTCGCCCTCGGTGTCAGGGCCCTGTCCCTAGGCCAAACCACCGAAGGCGCCGAAGCCAAGGCCACTCCGCTAGGCAAAGCCTTGGCAGCCGTTTGCTTCGGCATTGTCGCCCTAGCGATCCTCGTCGGAATCGGAACCATCGTCGCCCATGGCTTGGGGGCGGTCTTGACATTCGAAGGCTGGGTACCGACGTTTAGGGCTAGGTAGCCGAGGTTCAGCCGGGAAACGGTAGCCGCACCGTGCCGGCTAGCAAAGGTCGAGTGTCTACCTCACCGGTGTGGAGAACCGAGGAGGGTTATTCAGGAACCTGGTGAGTTTGGTCGCTGGTAAGGCGCGATGTTCCTGGTGGGGCCGAATCTAGGTGATTGATCGGATCGTGTCCGGGTGGTGACCGGCCGGATCATGTGGGCCCTCTGCCCGGCCGCCCCTATGCGGGCACGAATCGCCGTTTTGGGTGAACGGGGGTGCGTGTGGTTAGGGGCGGTTTCAGGTGGTGTGTGCAACGGTGATTAGTTGTTCTATTTTCTCTG
>CAMCJC010000145.1 GCA_945875065.1 uncultured Propionibacteriaceae bacterium
CTCTGTGCGGTTTCAGTGGAACCTAAGTGGTTGAGGACGTTCCGGCGAAGGTCGTCTAGCTTGTCCGGCTGCAGCACGGTCAGTGTGAAGCCGGTGCCGGCGGCCGCAAGCATGGCGACGGGCACAAGCGTGAGGATGGAGAAATAGGTGATGGCGGCGGCGTGCTGTGGGCCTTGCCTGACCAGGTAGCGGCGCCAGGTTACGAGCAGCCGCCGCACCGCACGGCGCGGCACCGGAGTCAGACGGCTTTGGCGCGCCGGCGCGAGGCGAGTTCGTTGTCGGGGTGATCGCCCGGACTGTGGAGGCGCTCTTTAGGCAGGTCGTTGAGAGTGCCCTCAATCTCGTGCCAGACACTTGCCACAGAGATCAGGAACATGCCCTGCCCGCCCTTGGTCAGGTCAAACAGTTCGTTTGCGGTGGTGACCTCGTAGACGCTGAAGCCGTCGCTGACGAGGGTGATCTCGGTGATGTCTTCGACGCCGCGGGCGCGCAGGTGCTCAATGGCGACCCGGATCTGCTGGAGCGAGATGCCGATGTCCAGGAAGCGTTTGACCACGCGCAGCAGCAGGATGTCGCGGAACGAGTAGAGGCGCTGGGTGCCGGAACCGGACGCGTCGCGCAGTTCCGGCACGACCAAACCGGTTCGGGCCCAGTAGTCGAGCTGCCGGTAGGTGATCCCGGCGACCCGGTGCGCGACCGGTCCCCGGAACCCCAAGTCCTTCGCAACCGGCGCGAAATCACCGTCGAACAGCGTCTCCTGCAGAGAATCCTGCTGTGATGCCTTGTCAGTCACTTCTAGCCTTCCTTCGACCGGCCCTACGAAGCTAACCCGCCTCGCGCCGGTGGTTGGGAGACACGCCCTGACCCGCAGCGGGGTTGTGTAAAAACTCTACAGCCCAGGTTCAGGGTTGCCGCCACCGGTCGAAAAGTCGTCGGGCGCGACCGAGTCCAAGAACTCCCGGAATCGCTCGACCTCCTCGCCCGCCGCTTCCTCGGCGAGCACACCCGCCTCGCTGAGCAGCATCTGCGGGCATTCGATCGTCCAGCCGCGGCGTACCGCGACGGCGACCAGGTCGCTGGGGCGGGCGTCGAGCACGGTTTCCCCAAATCGCAACTCGCCGTAGAACGTTCCCCCGCTGATGCCTGTGATCACTAGGTTCGGCTCCTTTTCGGGTGAGACGATCTCAATGAGCTGGCACAGCAGGTCGTGGGTCAACGGCCGTCCCAGGTTCTCATCGCTCTGCGCGACGACGATGGCGGCGGCGTCGGGTGAGGAGATCCAGATCGGCAGGCAGCGGGCGCCGTCACGTTCCTGCAGGATCAGAACCGGCGAGTCATGGATCATTCGGACGCCAACGACAATCAACTCCACCATTGCGCTTCCTAGTTCATCAACTGCTGGGTCACCAACGCCGTGTGGGCGCCGATAACTGCACGATAGACCTCGTTGCGGATGTCGGTGGGTACTCCGGAACGGCGGCGGAACTGGCTGAGGACCTGCTCAATGAACGCGGCCTCCATGGTGGCGGACTGTTGGAGCGCCCGCAGCTGCCTCACGTCGACGCCGAACGCCGATAATCGCTTGGCGGCGACGGCGACGGCGAGCGACTCCCGCCCGAACACGTTGGTGTCGCGGCGTTGTCGCACGAGCTTCAGCCGTTCCAGCTCAATCAGCGCGGCCTCACCGAGGCCCGACTCGGCTAGGAGTTGCCGACGAGAGAACACCTGGTTTCGAGGTCGGCTGCGTTCAGGCGCTGGCTCTGTTGGGCGCGGCTGGGGCACCGGTTGGCCCTCTTCCGGGATGGTTTCGCCGCGATCGAGTGCATCCAACTGTTCTCGGATGACCTTCAGCGGCAGGTAGCGGTCGCGCTGCGCCCGGAGGACGAACAGCAGCCGTTCCACATCCTTGTCATAAAACCGACGGTATCCCGAGGGTTGATCACGCTCGGGCGCGATCAACCCTTCGGCTTCCAGATAGCGCAGCTTCGAGACGGAAATGTCCGGAAACTCCCCCCGGATTGCGTCAAGCACTTGCCCGATCGTGCGCGGGGCGCTTGGCATCAGCCTCGCCCGGACTCGCTCATAAGGATCGTCGCGCGGTACTTCCCGATCTGGATCTCGTCGCCGTGGCGAAGCAGCGCCTTGCCGTCGATGAGAACCCGGTTGACGTAGGTGCCGTTGAGGCTGCCCAAATCCTCGACCGCGAACTTCCCGTTCTCGCGGCTGATGCGAGCATGGTGGCGGGAGACCGTGATGTCGTCGAGGAAGACATCCGACTGCGGATGCCTGCCGAGCGAGGTGTTGTCGGAATCGATGAGGAACTGGGACTCCTTCACCCCGCCCCGGGTCACCAGTAGCAACGCGTCCCCGGGTGCGAGCTCTCCGGTCGCGGCGGCGAGCTCAGCCCCGACGACCGACAAGTGCTCGTCGCTCAGGACCGCGAAAACCCCGGTGGTGTCGTTACCGGGCTCCTTGAGCCCGTCGTTCTCGCCTGCGTTGGTAGTCATCGCCGGCCCCCTTCACAATCCTGATGGTTTCTCAGCTTCCCCAAGCCTATCGGTACCAAACGAAGACTCAAGTTAGCCTCGCTATTTCGGGCGGGCAAAACGTGGTTTCTCAGCCTGGGCTAGCGAGTCGATGCGGACATCGCTCTCTTGCGAGATCGTCACCTGCCCCTGCACGTTGCTGCCCTCGACCTGGCTGACGAGGCCGCCTCGGAAGCGGGCGCCCGTCTCCAAGGTCGCTGGATCGCCTATTACCTCCAACCTATACGGCGCGCTCAACGCAACCCCGTCGACCGAGATCTTGCCGGCAGCATCGCGGCCGATCCAGGTCCCCGTGGTGACCCGAGCCGCGTCGTTGAACTCGATCACCTCTCCCCCGGCATCGCGCATCTCCTCCAGGGCTTCCAGTAGCAGCTCTGGAGTGACTTTGGACTGTGGGTCCTGGATCACAATCCGGACCCCAGGCCCGTGCGCGGGAACGGTGCCTGCGAGGATCTTGAGGCGGTCCAGTCGTCGGCTTGCCTCGTCGTCGGCCTCCTTCGCGCCGGCGACACCTGAACGCAGCTCGTCACGGGTGGTCGTTAACTCGCGTACCTCGGATTCCAGGCGTCTCGTCTCTGCGGTGAGGTTGTCGAGGAGCTGCACGAGTTCGCTGCGGCGCAGGTTCGAGTAGTCCGGCTTAGCCGCTTGGGAACGGATGGTCCACACCACCAACAAGGCTGTGATGCACAGCATCGCCCCGACTACGAGCTGGCCGCGGCCGGGCTTTAGGAAGGAACGCCACAGGTCCGCCGAGGGTTTCGGCTCAGGCATGGAGGATCACCCGGCGGATAGCGGCGACGTTGTTGAAGATCCGGATCCCCAGGACGACGATGACGCCGTTGGAAAGCTGCGAGCCGACGCCAATTTGGTCGCCGACGAACACGATCAGCCCGGCGATGAGCACGTTCGAGAGAAATGAGACCACAAAGACCCGGTCGGAGAAGACGCCCTCAAGCCAGCCCCGCGTCGCGCCGAGGATGGCATCGAGTGCCGCGACGATCGCGATCGGCAGGTACGGTTGCAGGAACGTCGGCAGGTTGGGCTCGACTAGGAACCCGACGCCGATGCCGACGATCAGTCCGAGAACTGCCAGCATGTCTTCCCTCAGCTCTCCGCTTTCCTCAGCGTCATTCCGGGATCTCCCGGCAGCTGAAGGTCCTTGGTGGAAGCGAACACTTCGAAGCCTATCCCGTAGTTGTCATGGATGTACTGCCACCACGATCCGGCCTGCGTCCGAGCGAGTCGAGAGGGCAGCACGCTTGGGTCGCCGATCGCCTCAATTTGGTACGGCGGCGAGATTGAGACATAGTCGACGGTGATGGCCGAACCGGCCGAGCGGATCGGCGTGAGGGTACTCACGCGGTGTCCGTTGATCGCTATCGCCTCAGCGCCAGCCTCCCACAGCCCATTAATCAGGCGGCTAAGGTCACTGTCGAAGATGACGCCCTTGCCGTTCCCGCTGCCTGAGGGAGCGTCGTTGGCGGTGATGACTAGGCCCGGCCCGGTGACCTCGGCACCGCCGATCTGGGCCTCGAGTGCGAAAACATCAGCGGCTACGCCGGAGTCTTGGATCTGGGAGCGTTGCAGTAACCGGATCTCCGCATCAAGCGTAGCGACCTCCTGGGACAGCGAATCGCGGCGTTCTTCTGCCTCTTTGGCGCGGGTCGCAAGGTCACTGCGTTCGTCGGCGACATCGGAACGGAGCGTGGCCAGCATCGCCACCACAATCAAAGCGGTCGCCAACGTGACCGCGACCGCGAACCGGACCGGGGAGCGCCTGGGCGCGGTCGTCGTGCGGTACTCCGGTTCGAGGGCCCCCTCAGCCAGCTCGGTGAGGATGCTCATGCTCGCGTCAGACCGGCGTTCACCAGGTGGTTTCACGTCGGCCACGCCTCGGCGAGCAGGGCTCGCGCGTCTTCGAGGAGTTGAGGCAACACTCGTGTCTGCCCCACGATGGGCATGAAGTTCATGTCGCCGACCCACCGGGGCACGACGTGCTGGTGGAGGTGCGCGGCGATTCCCGCGCCCGCGACGTCTCCCTGATTCATTCCGATGTTGAAGCCGGCGGGCCCGGAGACGCGGGTCAGCGTCGTGATGGCTTTCTGAGTGAGTTCGGCGATCTCACGGGTTTCATCGTGCGTCGCGTCGACGTAGCCGCTGACGTGCCGGTATGGGCAGACCAGCAGGTGTCCGGGGGCGTAGGGGAACAGGTTCATCACCACGAACGCGTGGCCGCCGCGCGCGACGATCAACCCGTCGGCGTCGCTGCGGGTCGGCGAAACGCAGAACGGGCAGTCGGCCTCATTCTTGGGTTTGCCCTCCCCCTTGATATAGACCATCCGGTGCGGGGTCCACAGGCGTTGGAACGCGTCGGGGACCCCGCACAGGGAGTCGGCGGACTCGGTCATTGCGCTGTCGGATCCTCGTTGGAGCGCGAATTGATGTGGTCCCGGATCCGCTGAACCGCGTCGGTGACGGGGACCCCGTTTAGCTGGGAGCCGTCCCGGAAGCGGAAACTGACCGCTCCGGCATCCCGGTCCTCCGCCCCGCTGATGAGTATGAACGGCACCTTCGACTTCGAAGCGTTGCGGATCTTCTTACCGAAGCGGTCATCGGATAGGTCGAGATCCACGCGAACCCCGGCGGCCCGCAGCTGGGCGGCCACATCCTCCAGGTAGCCGTTGAACTCCTCGGCGACGGGCACGCCGAGGACCTGTACCGGTGCTAGCCACGCGGGGAATGCCCCGGCGTAGTGCTCCAGCAGCACCCCGAAGAACCGCTCAATCGAGCCGAACAGGGCCCGGTGGATCATCACCGGGCGCTTCCGGGTGCCGTCGGCGGCCTGGTATTCCAACTCGAACCGCTCGGGCAAGTTGAAGTCAAGCTGGATGGTCGACATCTGCCAGGTGCGGCCGATCGCATCCTTCGCCTGCACCGAGATCTTCGGGCCATAAAAAGCAGCGCCACCAGGGTCCGGCACGAGGTCGAGGCCAGAGGCGGTCGCAACTTCCTGTAGGACGGTCGTCGCTTCCTCCCACACCTCATCGTCGCCGACGAACTTCTCGGGGTTCTTGGTCGACAGTTCAAGGTAGAAGTCGTCGAGGCCGTAGTCCTTCAGCAAGCCGAGCACGAAATTGAGCAAACCCGTCAGCTCTTCGCGCATCTGCTCGCGGGTGCAGTAGATGTGGGCATCGTCCTGCGTGAACCCGCGAGCTCGCGTGAGGCCGTGCACGACGCCGGACTTCTCATTGCGGTACACGGTGCCGAACTCGAATAGGCGCAGGGGTAGCTCTCGGTAGGAGCGGCCGCGGGACCGGAAGATCAGGTTGTGCATCGGGCAGTTCATGGGCTTTAGGTAGTAGTCCTGCCCTTGTTTGCGCACGTTGCCTTCCGCGTCGCGTTCCTCGTCCATCTGCATGGGCGGGTACATGCCATCGGCATACCAATCGAGGTGCCCAGAGGTCTGGAACAGTGCTGCCTTGGTCAAGTGCGGCGTGTACGCAAACTGATAGCCCTCGGCGACGTGCCTGCGCCGCGAGTAGTCCTCCAGCTCCATCCGTACGATCGCACCGTTGGGGTGGAACACGGCCAGACCGGAGCCGATCTCATCAGGGAAGCTGAACATGTCGAGTTCGGTGCCAAGCTTGCGGTGGTCCCGCTTCGCGGCCTCCGCCATCCGGGTCTGGTAGGCCTTCAGGTCGTCCTTGCTAGCCCAGGCGGTGCCGTAGACGCGCTGCAGGCCGGAGTTGCGCTGGTCGCCACGCCAGTAGGCGGCGCTTGACTTGGTCAGCGCGAACGCCTGCAGATAACCGGTGTGAGGGACGTGAGGTCCGCGGCATAGGTCCTTCCACGCCACGGACCCATCGCGCCTCACGTTGTCGTAGATGGTGAGCTGGCCCTCGCCCACCTCGACCGATGAGCCGTCCGTGGCGGAAGCGCCGCCCTTGTCGGCAATCAGTTCAAGCTTGAAGGGCTCGTCGGCGAGTTCGGCACGGGCGTCGTCGTCGCTGACTTCGCGGCGGACGAAACGCTGCTTCTCCTTTACGATCTGGCTCATCTGCTTCTCAACGGCCTTCAAATCCTCTGGCGTCAGGGGTGCGGTGTCGAAGTCGTAGTAGAAGCCGTCGACGATAGGCGGTCCGATGCCGAGTTTGGCCTCTGCGAAGATACGCTGCAGCGCTTGCGCCGTGACGTGGGCGGCTG
>CAMCJC010000146.1 GCA_945875065.1 uncultured Propionibacteriaceae bacterium
CCGATCTGCCGCCAGACTCCGGGGTCGAACAACGAGATCGAATACGGAGTGCCGGCGAGCAGAATGCCCTCCAACGGCACCACGAGCACCATCATCGCGGTTGTGCCGATCGCGCAGGTGAGCGCTGGCCACACCGTCTTGGCGACGACGAAACCGAACGGCCGTTGCAGCGCGGAATGGGTGGTGTAGATGAATCCAGAGGACCACTCAGAGCACACGAAGAGGATCGCGACAACGCCGAGGAATACCTGGGCGAAGGGGAAGCCGAAGACCGCGACGTCCCTGACGAATTCTGGATCGTCGAGCGGCTGGCCGCCCTGGTATGAGTTGGCGATGCTCATTGCCACTGCCGCAGCCATCCCGGCCATGGCGATGAGGCCGATCAGCAGGTTGAGAATAAGGGTGCGGTTCCCGAAGAACACGTGCCGCTGCATGCGCAACGAGGCGAACGGGGTGAGGTGTGGAAGGGGCCGCCGCGTGCTTGGTCTCTGTGGGGCGGACGGTCCCTTGCTCGTGGAAATAGCGCTCATTAGCTTGCCTTCCGTTCCTGTGACGTGGTGAATTGCAGATATGCGTCCTCCAGGGAGGTGCGCTTGGTGGTGAGGAGGAGGGGAACGAAGGCTCCCTCGTGGAGGATTTGCCCCACTTGCCAGGCATCACAGCCGATGACCTCTATGGCCTCTTCGCTGAGCTGGGCTTGCAGTCCGCGACGGCGGATCTCGCTCAGGAGCCGGGGGTTGTCGGTCGTGGACACAATGACCCTTGATGCCGTCTCGTGGATGTCCTGGAGCGAACCAGACCAGATGGTGTTCCCATGATTGACCATGGTGATCCTGTCGGCCGTCTCCTCAACCTCGGCCAACGAGTGGGAGGAGAGCAGGACCCCCCCACCTTCCGCAGCGAAGTCGCGTAGCACCGTCCGCAGCCAGATGATCCCGTCGGGATCGAGGCCGTTCATTGGCTCGTCCATGATCAAGTACTGGGGATCACCAAGGAGCGCGAGAGCGATGCCGAGACGCTGCTTCATACCCAAGGAGAACGACCCGACTCGCCGCTTCAGGGCATGGCCCAATCCCACAGCCTCCAGAAGATCCTGTCCACGACTCTCTGGGATCCGGTAGGCCGCGGACAGGGACCACATGGCGGCCACGGGGGTGAGTTCCTTCAGGACTCCTTGCCGATCAACGAGGGCACCGAAGACGGTGAGCGGGGCGTCGAGGTCCCTCACGCGGCTTCCGTTGATCCTGCAGCTTCCGGCGTCGGGGTCCTCCATGCCGATGGCCATGCGGAGGGTGGTGGACTTTCCGGCCCCATTGGGGCCGACAAACCCGACGATCTCCCCTGGACGGACGGTGAGGGAGACGTCCTTGACGGCCTGGAATCTGGCGTAGGCCTTCGATACATTCGCTATTTCAAGCATAACAGTTCACTTCCTGCCCGGGGTGGGCGTTTCGGTGGGCGGTGTACATGCGGGCGAAGAGGCCGCCTCGGTTGAGGAGTTCGTCGTGGGTGCCCTGTTCTACGATCGCTCCGTTCTCCATGACCAGGATCTGATCCGCGCCAGTGACCGTCTCGAGTCGGTGCGTCACCGTCAGGGTGCTGCAGCCAATGGTGCTGAGGTTGCGGTGCACGACTGCCTCCGTCTCCTGATCCAGGGCCGACGTGGCCTCGTCCAGGATGAGGAGGCGTGGACGCCTCAGGAGCGCGCGGGCGATGGCGATGCGCTGGCGTTGGCCGCCGGAGAGGTTCTGCCCACCGTTCGTGAGGAATGTGTTGAGACCCATGGGCAGTCCCTGTTCGGCGAGGTCGAAGCATGCCTGATGGAGCGCCGCTGTCAGTTCGCCATCGCTGATGCCCTGCTTACCCCAAGTTAGGTTGTCGCGAAGCGTGGCGTTGCGCAAGGGGGCATCCTGAGGAACGTAGACGACCTTCTCGAAGAAGCTCTTCTTGCTCACCCCGGCCAGAGGGGTGTTGCCACTGCGGACGCTCCCCTCGGCGGGACGATGGAGGCCGGACAGCATTCCGACGAGGGTGGATTTGCCGCTGCCGGTGGTGCCGACGACGGCGATGCGCTCGCCTTCGCCGCACCGGATGTTGACCTTCTTGAGGGCGTCGGGGGCGAAGCGGGAGAAGCGGAACGACACGTCCTCCGCCGTCAGGGGAAAGCGGAACTTGTCGCCCGAGTCGTCGGCGAAGACTTCGTCGGCTGGGCAGGAGAGGATGTCGTCGATGCGGCGCACGGTAGCGTTGGCCTCGCCGATCTCGATGGCCATGGACCCAAGGTTGCTGAGTTGGCCGAAGAAGACACCGGAGATCATCTGAAGCCCGACCGCAGCCGGGAAGGTCATCGCTCCGCCCATGGGGGAGATGGCGAGCACCAGCACCGCCAGTGGCCCGAAGTTCTGAATTGCGGAGACGGTGGCAGTCAGGGTCCCGGTTAGCAACGCTCTCGTGAGGCGGGCCCGAACCCCAGTTGCATTGTAGCCCGCCCACGCGGTGAAGGCATCGGACTCGGTCCCCAGGCTCTTGACCAACTTGATCGAGTTCAGCGAGTCCACGAGAATCGCGTTTGCGAGTGCTTCGGCAGAGTTGAGGTCTTCGGTCATCTTGTTGGTGGCGCGGCGGCTGGCCTCGAATGCGACCATGTAGGCGGCCAGGACGACGGCGACCAGGAGCCCGATGGCGGGGGTAGTTGCGAGCATCCAAGAAAGGCTGACGAGCGCGATCGCCGCAGAGACCACGCCCCGGGCGAGCGTCGTCGACAGCGACTCCTCCAAACGGTTGATGATGCCGACACGAAATAGCAGCTCACCCACTGGCCGAACTACGAAAAAGGAGTACGGGGCGTCGAGCAGCTTCCGGAGGACGGTTTCGCCAAGGCGCTTGCCAATGTCGGTGGTGCACACAGTGGCGATGGCCATGTTGAGGACCTGAACGACGAAGAAGCCGACGGCAATGGCACCCATCATCAGCAGCAGCGAGGACTGGGGAGCCGTCGCTGCATTCTGAAGGAGGGAGCTTGTGAGCCCCGGAAGCGCCAGGGTCGTGGCACCGACGACAACGGCTCCAATGAGGACGGCGGCGAGCAGGTAGGGCCGCCGCCAAGCGATTCCCAGTACGCTCCGCCACGGGGAGGGGTCGGGAGCCTCGCGGCGCGTGGCGGGGTTGGTCACGCTCAGGGCGAGTCCGGCGAAGTGCTCCGCGAACTCCTCGGCACCTACGACTCGGCGACCGGCGGCAGGATCCACGATGATGAATCTCCGCCCCCGAACCCCCTCAAGAACGACGTAGTGCGATGGTTCCCAGAGCAGGATCGCGGGTTTCGGCAGTAGCCGGGCGGTGTCAGCAGTCGCCCGGTAGACCTTGGCCGTGGCTCCCTGGGCCTCGAGGAGCTGCTTGAGTTGCGGGATGGTCAAGCCGTCTCGTCCCGGAGCGAACCTCTCGCGCATCCGGCTCAGCGAGAGGCGACTTCCGAGGGCTCGCAACGCCATGTGGGCGCACGCGATTCCGCAGTCGGATTGGGTGACCTGATAGGAGGTCCTCACGCGAGCCATAGAGGGCTCCTTACAGCGGCATGGAGATCATCGAGAGACGCCCCGAAGAGCGCTGCCCCGGCTGTTCCAACCATGAGTGAGTGCGAGATGGAGTTCCTCGTCGGTTTATCGAGGGCCTGCGGCAGGGTATCCCTCAGGTAGCGCCGAGATGCCCGGACAACCTCCGCCGCCAACTGCTCGTCGTTCAGGATCGCTGCCGTGTGCCGGAGGATCCACAGGTTGCCCACGTCACCGTGGCACAACGAGATGTTCCCGCCGAAGCAGTTGCGTTTCGTCGAATCGATGAGGAAGCGGATCGTGGACCCCAGGTCGTGGTCGTCGAAGCGGCCCGTCGAATAAACCTGCGCCAGGGCGAGGAGGACGCCCGGGGTTCCCGAACACCATCCCCGGCCCGCGAGAGCATGCTCGGACCCGATGGACCACAGTCCCGTTTCGGGCTGTTGAGAGCTCAGAAGCGAGTCGAGGGCGACTTCGGCCGCCGAGTCTACGTCCGGTGACTCCACGAGGGGAGCGGCGAGCGCCAGCGCCGCGGCGATGCCGGCCCATCCGTGAGCGTAGCCGGTGAGCGTGATCTGTTCCCGGTGCGTAAGGACTCCTTCAGCCAGCCGTGCCGCAACTGCGGCCAGTGCGGTCATCGAGTCCGCTGTGTCGCCGACGGGATTGCCGACTAAGTGGGTGAGGAGGAGCGTCAGCCCTGCGTCCCCGGCCATGACATCCAGAGCCCTAGGCGCGCTCATGCAGAGCTGTCGCAGGAGTCGACGTGAGGTTGTGGCGAGCGAGTCATCCTGAATGCACTGCGCGTAGCAGTCTGCCGCCCACAGGGCGGACTCGGTGCCGCTGAGAGCCCCTCGGGAAAAGCGTGGGTCCAGCAGATCAGCGGACTGGAGCTTGCTGGTCAGCCCCCGGAAGAACTCATCGACCATGGTCTGTGATCCGCTCGTGCTGACGGCGGCGGCGAGCGCCACTCCACTGGAGCCAGCGAAGGCGTCGAGGCTGAGCTCGCTGGGGTACCAGTACTGGTGCGCGGATTCGCTCAAGCGGGCTCCAAGCCACGTGGGGGCGAACTCGCCCTCGGTCCCCAGGAAGCCGAGCTGCAGGTCGTCCCAGCTTCGCCTCGGACTGGTTCTGGAACTCGTGGCGTGACTGCGGCCAGGGGCGTCGAATCGGAAGCCGGTGCCTTCGAGGTCCTCGCCGTAGTAGGGGGCGAACGATACCCGGATCATCCACTCACTGAGCTTGATGAAGTCATCATCGATGTCCCGCAAGGAGGCGATGGCCGAGTCGAGGGGACTCAGGGCCAGCGCGTTGGGAAGAACCACCTCGTGCTCCGAGATCAGGTCAGTGCCGGTGGCGGCCACCACGAAGGCGGGGGTGTCCCACTGTGCCAGCTGCTTCAGCTCAGAAGCGAGGAGCTCGGAAGGAACGTCGCTGCGGAAAACGCCGACCCGCGACAGTGCCGCCAGCAACAACTCGGGGTCGCTGAGGCACGCCGCGTTGCTGGCGAGCTCCAGCGCCTTCGCATACCGGATCGTGTCCGCCGTGACGCTGCGCACCGTGGTTTGGGCGAAAGTGCGGCGGATGAACGCGCTGAGAGCTGGGATGTCGCTGAGCGCAGCCTGGAGGGTGGTACGGAAGGATTCGCAGACCGCGTCGACGAAATCGCAGCTCACCGTTTCCGTTGGCGCGGCCGACTCGGAACTCGTGAGGATCGTGGCCTCGATCCGCATGTCTGAGGTGAACGGGTCCCGAACGGTCAGACCACGCTCGGAACTGCCTCCAGGGCGGCGCTGTCCCAGGGCCCCCACGTCAACGAAGATTGGGTTGTGGCGGTGGGGCACGATCAACGGTGAGGGGAAGAACCCGGATGTCGTGACCAAGCGCCCGAGAGCGCGGGCCGATGGGGCGGGAGGATTGAAAGCGGGTTGCAGGGTGCTGGAGAAGAGGGTCTCTGTGTCAGTCAGGATCGGGATGCCATCTCGGAATCGGACATTCTCGAAATGAACGTCCGAAACGGCCAACAGTTGAATCGCGGCGGCAAAAGCCCCCAGGGCGGCGGGGTTCGAGAACCTGCTATCCGGGTCGTCCGGTATAAACTCGGCCCAGCCGTGATCGCCGCGGTCAATCGTCCTGCAGGCCTGCAAGGTCGAATTGTTGGTCAGGGAGCCAAGGTGACTGAGGAATCTGGCGAATGCGCGATCATTCGCTTGTGGCCGGGGCTTGTAGACCACCTTCGAGCCGTCGGAGAAGGCGAGAAGCGTCACGGACTTCCCGTGATGGGAATCGCCCTGGCTGAGTGAAATGTTGACCAACTTGGCGTCGTGTGAGATTCCCAACTCGGGCAGAGTGGAAAATTCTAAATCAAGGTGGTGGAGCAGTTGCTGAAGGAATCTCGTCCGCTGGCGAACGAGATTCCGTGCCAGGTGAACGGCGATGGGAAAGCGCTCTTGGAACAAGCGTAGGCCGTGCTTGGTGGCGAGGAAGGAGGAAAGTCTCGCGTATTCGTTCTCGCGGGACGTGATCTCTTCCTTGGGCAGCTGATGCTCGCCCGCGAGCTTGATCTGAGCGCGAAGTAGGATTCTTTGCAGCTGTGTGAGCGTAGTGCCGAGGACCGACTGCTGAATCTCGCGGGGATTGGGTAGGGGGGCATGGTCGCGCAGTGTATCGAGAAGGGCGGCCACTTCCTCGTGGACGAGGGACACAGTTGCCTCGAAGAAGGGTGCGGGTTCGGGGTGGACGTTTGAGGCTAGGAGCTCACCCACCTGCTCGAGCAACGCCGAGGGGCAGCGTGTCACGGCGGCGGTCTCGGTGATTCGCGAGGTGAGATCGGCCAGTACTTCATGGGCGCGATTGTGGGTGAGAAGTGCGTCGACCTCGGTCGAACTGAGTTCGGGAAAGGCGGCGTAAACTAATGGGTGCATGGGCGAACTCCTGCGGTGTCAGTAATAGGCTGCGGGGGTGCGAGGTTGACTCTCACCCCCGCAGTTGAGATGGCGAGCTAGCGGTCACTACCGGCCGCAGACGAAGCCCCAGCACTCCCACGACATCGTGCAAACGGCGCCGATGGTGCGGGTGCCGGGGACAGTCCACAGGCCGCCGGACTGATTATTCTCGGACTGCGAAAGCTCGTGTTCGTTGACTTCCTGCAGGAACTCCATGTCGGACATTTCTACTCC
>CAMCJC010000147.1 GCA_945875065.1 uncultured Propionibacteriaceae bacterium
CTGGCGGTAAACGCCCATGGGACCGCCCACGTGCTGTCCTCGGTCGGTCGTCGGATGCGAGCGCGTCGCAACGGGTCCATCGTCGTTGTCGCCTCAAATGCCGCCCGGGTGCCGCGCACTCGGCTGGGCGCCTATGGTGCCTCCAAGGCCGCGGCCACCAGCCTGGCGCGCTCCATTGGGCTGGAGCTTGCCGGCCACGGTGTGCGGTGCAATGTGGTGCAACCGGGTTCCACTGACACCGACATGCTGCGGGCTTCGTGGGTTGGCGACGGGAATGACGGGACTCTCGACTCTCAGGGCGAGGAGACTTTCCGCGCCGCCACCCTGGCAGGGGAACTCTCCCAGCACCGCTTGGGTATCCCGTTGGGTCGCATAGCGGATCCTGTAGACATAGCCGAGTGCGTCGCCTTCCTACTCTCCCCAGCGGCACGGCACGTCACCCTCGCCGAGCTCGTCGTCGATGGGGGAGCCACCCTGTGAGCAGCTCAATCGCACTCCGGGCAAGTGAACATATCGACTCCCTGCAGGACGAGCTGTGGCGTCTTGCCGACCGGATCCGGTTGGCTGCCGAAGTGGCCTTTGAGGAGGTCGAATCGGCGGACGCTCTGCGTGCCCTGCTGGCCGCCCACGGTCTGGTAGTGGACGACGTGGCCGGTGCGCCGGCGACATCCTTTGTCGCCGATGCCGGCAGCCGGGGCCCGTTGGTGGTGCTGTGCGCCGAGTACGATGCGTTGCCTGACCTGGGGCATGCCTGCGGCCACCAGCTGATTGCTGCGGCTGCTGCGGGGGCCGGCATCGCGCTGGCGCGGCTGGCCGTTGAGGTCGGGCTGCGGGTGCGAGTGGTCGGCTGCCCTGCGGAGGAGAGCGGTGGGGGCAAGGAACTGCTTCTCCGGGCGGGTGCCTTCGAGGGGGCCGCTTGCGCCCTGATGGTGCACCCGGGCGTGTCAGAGCAGTCGAGCTTCTCCTCCTACGCCCTGGGGACTCTGCGGGCCCGCTTCATCGGGCATGCGGGCCACCCGGTGCGTGACCGGGAGCAGCCCGACGCCACCGACGCGCGCCTACTCGCCGAGAGTGCCCTGGCCTTGGTAAGGCACCGTCTTCCGGATGGAGCCGCGATTCCGTGGTCTATCGCCGATGCGCCGGGCCGGCCCAGCATGCGTCAGGCTGAGGCCGGGCTGCTTGTTGAGGCTAGGGCGCTTGGCGCTGCGGACCTGGCCCGGGTGACGGCGCGGGTGGTCGACTGCCTGCGTGGGGCAGCGCTGGCGGCCGGCTGCGAGTTGCTGCTTGAGCACCCCGAACCCGACTACCTCGATTTCCGCGGCGACCCCAGTCTCGCCGACGCCTGGGCCGCCGCGTTGCCGTTTGTGGGCAGGACCTCTGGCGATGATCCGGGACCGTACGCGGTGACTGACATGGGCAATGTCTCCCATCGCATCCCTAGCCTGCACGCTGTGATGACCTTGGGGAATGGGCAAGCGGAGCCACACGAGCCAGCTTTCACCGGTCTCGCTGCGGGTGAGGCTGGCCGCCAGTGGATTCGCGACGCGTCTACCACGCTGGCCCTGACGGCGCTGGCGGTAGCTGAACGGCATCCATGATGCCGGTGCATGTGGGCGGATTGCGGTCGGAGGAATCCAGACTGCGCCGCAGGTGCTGGTGAGTGCACAGTGCTTGATTCGAATCGTCTCGGCTGGGATGGGCGAGAGGTTGCCCGAATCCTAGTTCAAGTCTTCTAGGGCGTGCCCGGTAAAGGCTGCGACCACCTGCCCTGGCAGCCTTTCGTTCTTGCGCTGACCTGTGGTTGTAAAAATTAGGATAGCCTATCCTTATGTTTTCGGTCGTCTCCTTTACCCGCCCCGGGTATCGCTGCCCGCCGCTCAGCTTCCAGGTACGCACCCCCGCCTGTGTGGCGCAGGCCCCGGCCGGGAAACCCGGGCTGCTGACCGTGGAACACCCTGGTGCGCTTGCTGCTCAAGTTGCCGGTCGTGCTGTGGTCGGTGCACTGTCCTTCGACGGGCGTACGGCAGCCTTGAGCACCGCGTCCGCTCTCACCGTTACTCCCGCTGACGGGCAGACCGTTCCGCAACGCAACCCCGCCTGCGGGGCCTGGCCTGGGCTCAAGGATGGCCCTGTCCTGAGGCCCTCGGAAGAGGGCTACCGCAACGGGGTCCGCGCCATCCTGACTGCCATCAATGAGGGGCGCGTTGTCAAGGTCGTCCTGGGGCGCACCGTCGAGCACCAGTTCGGCGGTCCCGTGCCTGCTGAGTCCCTCACCCAGGCTTTGGCCCGGCGTCATCCTCAAGCACGCATCTACTGCTGCCCCCTGCCGGGCGGCGACACCCTGGTCGGGGCCAGCCCAGAGCTCCTAGTCGCTCGTCACGGCACTGTGGTGCGCTCCCATCCGCTAGCTGGCACCGTGCCGCGTAGCGCCAGTCGCGCCGACGACGAGGCAGCCGCGAAAGCCCTGCTCGCCTCGGCCAAGGACCGACGCGAACACGCCGTGGTAGTGGAAATGATCGCCGACACCCTCGCCCCCTACTGTTCCCGCCTCAACGTCCCCAGCGAACCCTCCTTGGTGGCCACGCCGACCGTATGGCACTTGGGAACGCAATTGGAGGGGGAAGTGAGCGACCAGCAGACCACTTCGCTGGAGCTCGCGGCCGCCCTGCAACCAACACCCGCGCTGTGTGGCATGCCCCAGCGCGAAGCGCTCCAACTCATAGACGAGATGGAGCCCTTCGAACGTCAGTGGTTCGGAGGAGCCGTGGGCTGGAACGATGCCAACGGCGACGGCGAGTGGACCGTCGCCATCCGTTGTGCCTGCCTGCACGGTTACTGCGCGACCCTGTTCGCCGGCGCTGGGCTGGTGGCGGGCTCTGATCCCGACGTTGAACTGGCCGAGACCGAGGCCAAGCTGGCGGCCCTGCAGGACGTCCTGCTGGAGATGGCCGACGACTCAGACGAGCGCATCGCATGACCCGGCCCATGAGTGAATCCCAGATCTCGTCGTCGCCGCCCGATTTGGACCTCACACCCTGGCCCGCTGAGGTGGCGCAGCGCTACCGTGCCTTGGGCCTGTGGACTGGTGACCTGCTTGGAGACATCGCCGTCCAGCACATCGGCCTGCGCCCCGGTGGTGAAGCCGTCATCGGACCTGATGCTCGCCTCACCTACGCCGAGCTGGAACAGGAGGTGCAGCGCCTGGCAGTCTGGTGGCGTGGGCTGGGCTGGGAACCTGGCGACTACGTGGTCGTGCAGCTTCCCAACACCGCCGCCTTCGTCGCCACTGTGCTATCGCTGTGGCGGGCGGGGCTAGTGCCGGTGATGGCTCTGGCTAACCACCGTCGCGCCGAGGTTTCCGCCTTTGTCGCCCAGACGAATGCCGTCGGGCATGTCTGCGCGGACGGCCTGGGCGGAGCGAATCATGCCGCCTTGGCGGTCGACATCCGCTCCGGGGCCCCCGGGTTGGTGACGGTGCTGGTCGGTGCCGACGGCAGTCACAGCGTGGCGCGTGACCCCCGTCCTCGTGCCACGCGACCCCGGCAGCTTCCGGAAGGTTGGGACGACCTGCCGCCCTCGGGCCGAGTGGCCTTGCTTCAACTCTCCGGTGGGTCCACTGGCACGCCCAAACTGATCCCGCGGACGCACGACGACTACCTGCTCAGTGTGCGGGAGAGTAATCCGATCTGCGGAACCACCGCCGACACCCGCTATCTGGTTGCGCTACCGTGCGCCCACAACTTCGCGATGAGCTCCCCAGGGATTCTCGGCGTTCTACAGGCCGGCGGAACGGTGGTGATGGCCCCCGAACCTAGCCCGGCCACCGCCTTCGCGTTGGTGGAGGCGGAGCGCATTACCATGACCGCAGTGGTGCCGCCGGTGGCGATGCTGTGGCTGCGGGCTGCGAACCGCCGCACACACGACCTGTCCACTCTGGAGAGCCTGCTGGTGGGTGGCGCCCGACTGCCCGACAGCGTCGCCAGTCAGGTACGGCCGATACTCGGGTGTCGGCTACGACAGGTCTTCGGCATGGCCGAAGGCTTGGTGAACTACACCCGCGACGAGGACGACGAGCACACAGTCACCACCACCCAGGGCCGTCCTATCAGCCCCTATGACGAGCTGCGCGTTGTCGACGACCACGACCATGACGTGCCTGACGGGGAGCCGGGTCATTTGCTGACCCGCGGCCCGTACACGATCCGTGGCTACTTCCGCGCTGGGGCGCACAACGCCCGAGCCTTTACAGCGGACGGCTTCTACCGCACCGGCGACGTGGTGGTGCGACACCCCAGCGGCCACCTGACGGTAGTGGGTCGCGCCAAAGACCAGGTTAATCGAGGTGGGGAGAAGATCGCCGTCGTCGAGGTGGAGAGCCATCTCCTTACCCATCCCGGCGTTGCTGAAGTGAGCGTGATCGCTGAGCCCGATGAACTGCTGGGCGAGCGTGCCTGCGCGGTACTGGTACCTACGGGCGATCCTCCGAGCGTGTCGGAACTGCGGCAGCACCTGCACGAGCGGGGCCTGGCCGACTACAAGATCCCCGACCGCTTCATCATCGCCGACGAGCTGCCCCGAACCAGGATTGGTAAAACCGACGTCGGCGCTATCCGACACGAAAGGACCTTGGAGTGAATCCCTTCGACGACCCCGATGGCATCTTCGTCGTTGTCACCGACGACCGAGGCCACCTGGCCCTATGGCCCACCTTCGCGCCCTCCGTGGAGGGATGGCGGCAGATCTTCGGACCCGCTGGCCGTGAAGACTGCCTTGCCCAGGTAGAGATACTGGCTGGCGAGCCCTCGGCGGTGGTATGACGACGGTTGCAGCCACCTGGCGCGAGTACCCAGCTGTGCCGCCGAGGCTCACCGACCCGAGGGTCGAAGCTGTGGTGGGTGATGCAGCGGCTGCCGACCGGCTGTGGCAGTGTTACCGGGACACCGGGCCCTGGGTGGAGTCCAAGGAACGTGTCGTGGACGGGGTGCGGGGGCATCGCGTGACGATGTTGGCTCCGCAGGAGGCTGCCGCCACCGCGCTGGTGCTGCACACCATCACCGACCGCCACCGTGACGACCTGCGTCCCACCCTGTTCGACGACGTACCGGGAACCGGACTGCGGGCAATCAGCCTGCTGTTGCCGACCGGTCTAGTGTGTTCCTATGGGCTGGCGGCGCTGCCCCCGCACTTGGACGCCTCACATGTGGGGCGGGAGGACTGGCGTGTCGTGGTGCAGGCCACCAGGCCCGACGTCGCGCCCGTCCCACACATCGGCCATCCCACCGGGCCGCTGAGCCTGTTGGTGTTGCCTGGCAGTGAAGAGCTACTGAGCTGGACGGCGGTTCCTGCGATGGGCACAGAGCGGCCAACGGCCTGCGGCACGCTGACTCCCTTCCGGGTTCCGGTCGGAGTCTGGCCCGAGGAGGTCGACGCCTGGATCTACGAGTCCGCAGCGGTCCATGGTGTGAGCCGTGCTTTGCTTGTCCTGCTGGACGGGGACACTTGGGTGGAGGCGCTGGACATCGCCGGTCTTCTAGACGGTGCGGTGGCCGCCGGCATGCTGCCCCCGCTCACCGCAATCCTTCCCGCTTCGGGAGGGCAGCGCAGTACCCGGCTCGGGTTGGATGACCGCTGGGCAGATTGGCTGGCCACCGACTTGCTGGCCGCGGCGGCGCGGTATGCCGTGGTCGTCGGTGACGCGAGCCGCAGCGTGGTAGCCGGTCAGAGCTTGGGAGGAGCCGCTGCTCTGCACGCGGCGCTACGCCACCCGGAGCGCTTCGGGGCGGTGCTGCCGCAATCGGGTGCCTTCTGGTGGCCAGCGGTCGACGGCGTCGACACCTTTGCCCTGCACGGCCTAGTGGACTCGCATCACGGGCCGAAACTTCGTATCTGTCACCAGGTGGGCACGCTGGAGTTCCACCTGCTCGACCTCAACCGCAAGATGGTCTCGCGGCTGCTGCACCACGGTCACGACGTGACCAGCCACGAGGACGTCGGAGGCCATGATGGGGCCATTTGGCGGCCAGGACTGGTGCGCGGCCTTGCCGAGCTGCTGGTACCAGACCGTGGGAAACCGGACACTATGGCTGCAAAGCAGGTGCCTTAAGGGAAGAGCATGGCACGAACTCGCGGTCATTCCTGGACGGCGCTTTCCCAGGTTCGGGCCGGAACACGCAGCACCGGCAGCAACAGGGCCAGCACCAGTACCCCCACGAACAGGGCACACCAGACGCCGGCGTCAGGACGGGAGAGGACTACGCTGACGAGCACCACGCCCCAGGCCGAGGCCACTGAGCGCAGCCCCGTCAGCAGTACCGTTGCCGAGGGCATCTGATCGGAGGCAAGACCGTCGAAGGCCAACACCTGGCCCAGCATCGTTGGCTGACCCAGCAGCATACCTACCAGCGCCAGTGAGACCGCGGCGACGAGCACCGCCGGGCCGGGTGTTAGCACCGCCACCGCACAGCTGGGTATCGCCAGGGCCGTGGTGACCAGTACCCACCGGCGCACGCCCAGCCGGGAACTCCCCAGCCCCAATACCTTGGCACCTACCAGCACTCCAGCCGATTCCGTGGCTAGTGCCAGCCCCACACCGGTGGTGGAGCAACCCCGGTGCGCGACGAGTAACACCGGTACTGCGCATAGCAGCGCGTTGACCGCCGCCGCTGACAGTGCGGTCA
>CAMCJC010000148.1 GCA_945875065.1 uncultured Propionibacteriaceae bacterium
GGGGGTGATGCCGATATCGACCGTGAGCTTCGATGCGAGCGCCCGCGCCGCCTGGTTCTCGGCCTGTTGCCGGCCACGATTCATGCGGTGGCTGGTCAGGACGCTTTCACGGATCGCGGCGAGTTCGACGGCATCGAGGATCAGGACCTCACCCTTGACGGATACGCGCAAGCGGTCCGTCGTCTTGGTCAAGGGGCTTCGGATCAGGTTCCGCAGCACGGTCAGCATCCGCAGCGACCCCTTCAGCGTCGCCGCTTCCGCGTCGTCGACCCGGTCGGCAGCCATGCCGATGGCGTCGACGGCGACCGCGCCGATCGCCCTGAGGGTCACGGACTCCTCGCCCAGCCCGGGCAGGACCCGCTCGATGTAGTGCATGAACACGGAACTGGGTCCGACGACCAGCACGCCACCTTTTTCCAGCCGGGCCCGGTTCGTGTACAGCAGGAAGGCGGCGCGGTGGAGTGCTACGACGGTCTTGCCGGTGCCGGGGCCGCCACCGATGATGGTCACGCCTTGATAGGGGGCGCGGATCGCCTCGTCCTGTTCGGCCTGGATCGTGGTGACGATGTCCCGCATCGTGCGGCCGCGCGCACGGGTCAGGGCGGCCATGAGGGCGCCTTCGCCGAGGATGGGCAGGTCGGTGTCAGCGGTGGTGTCGAGGAGGTCGTCTTCTAGTCCGATGACTTTGTCGTCGCGGCAGCTGAGGACACGGCGTCGGATCACGTTCATCGGGTTCGCTTGCGTCGCCCGGTAGAACGGCTCCGCGGCTGGGGCTCGCCAGTCGATGACCAGCGGTTCGTAGTCGTCGTCGCGGACCCCGAGCCGCCCGATGTAGCGGGTCTCCGGGAACGTCAGATCCAACCTGCCGAATACCAGCCCCTCGTGTTCGGCATCGAGGATCGCTAGGCGCTTGGCCGCCTGGTAGGCGAAGGCGTCGCGCTCGAACAGTGCCGTGCCGGCCTCCTCGCGAAGGTAGTCGGCACGATCCGACAGATAGATCTCGGATCCTGTCCTGGCTAGAGACTTCGCGTTGGCCGTTGAGGTTTCGAGGTGCTGGTAGACGCGGTCGACGTGGGCCTGCTCCAGCGCGATCTGTTCTTGAAGTTCACCGCGGGAAGTGGTCAACTGAGGTCCTCTACTGAAGGAAACGGACGCTCCAGTTTACCCGTTTTGGCGCCTGAAAACATGTCCTCTTAAGCTCGCTGTCGAACCTAGGAGAGTGAAGTAGATGAGCGACCATTTGGCGGCCCAGCCCGATCCGGCGCGGCCCTGGAAGATCGCGACCGTGGTGCTGGCGGTTGCCCTGGCCCTGACGCTCGGAATGTTGTCGCAGCGGATGCAGGCGGCCCCGCCCGCCGAGACTCCGGTCCTATCTGGTCCAGCCAGCGCCACCGGGGCCGGGCCCACCGCCGCCCCGTCCGCCGATGCCTCACGCGACGCGTTCTACCGGTCCCTGGCGAAACGGCAGGAGGGGGACCCGATGGCCAAGGGGAGTATCGACGCGCCCGTGGTCATGATCGAGTGGGCGGACTACCGGTGCCCCTTCTGCTCGGTATTCGCCGAGGATACGCTCCCGCAGCTGCAGTCGCTGATCGACGACGGGACGCTGCGCATCGAGTTCCGCGACATGGCCATCTTCGGCGAGGACTCCGTCAACGCGGCCGCCGGTGCCCGTGCCGCCGGGGCGCAGGGCAAGTTCTGGGAGTTTCAGGCGGCGCTCTACAAGCGCCTGCCGAACCAGGGGCACCCGGATGTCAAGGACGACCTCGTGCTGGAGGTCGCCAAGGAGGTTGGGGTAGCTGAGCTAGCCGCTTTCGAGGCCGCCTACCGCAGCGAGGAGACGCGGCAGGCCGTCGCCAAGGACACCTCCGACGCGCAGAGCCTCGGAGTGAACTCGACGCCGACGTTCCTCGTCGGCACGCAGGTTGTCCAGGGCGCGCAACCTGCGGATGCTTTCAAAGAGGTCATCAAGGCGGAGCGGGCCAAGGCATCGTGACGGGGATCGGTCTAGCCGGTGCGTTCCTCGGTGGGCTGGCCGCTTTGTTCAGCCCCTGTTCGGCGATGCTGCTGCCGTCGTTCTTCGCCTACGCGTTCGGCGGATCCAAGCAGACGCTGGTCGGCCGTACGTCGGTGTTCTACCTGGGGCTGCTGCTGACCCTGGTCCCGATGGGCCTCGGCGCCGGGGCCCTCGGCTCCTTGCTCAGCACGCACCGCGGTGCTCTGGCCGTCGGCGGCGGGGTCGTGTTCATCGTGCTGGGGCTGGTCGCGGCGCTCGGGATCTCGATCCCAATCCCGGGGCTGCGTAGCGACGGTGGAACGAGCCCCGTCGCCGTCCTGGTGATGGGCGCGGCCTACGGGCTCGCGGGCGCGTGCACGGGACCGCTGCTCGGCGCCGTCCTGACCTACGCCGCAGTCGGGGGCTCGCCGCTCTACGGGGCGCTGCTGCTAGCCAGCTTCGGGGCCGGCATGACAACGCCCCTGCTGGTCCTGGCGTGGGCGTGGGATGGGCTGCGCATCGCCCGTTGGCTGCGCCCTAGGCCGATGCGGCTTGGCCCGTTCACGACCACGCGTTGGGGTCTGGTCGCTGGCCTGCTGATGGTCGCACTCGGCGTGCTATTCCTCGCCACGGATGCGACGACGGCGCTCGGCGGTCTGCTGGATGCCGCCAGCCAGCTGAGCCTGGAACACCGCCTCGGACGGCTGGCCTTAAGGATCCCCGACTGGGCGATGATGCTGCTCTTGGTCGCGGTCGCGGGCGGCATCGCGTGGTGGGTCACCAAGCCCCGGGGCGACGCCTCAACGGCGGCGGGAATGCCAGAGGCGGCCGAGCGTCGGGATGCCGAAGGGCGCTAGCGCCGGCAAAAGCCACCACCACGAGATGTGAGAGGTCAGGGCCCTTGCTGCGACGAGAAGGGCCGCGACGATGCCGCAGGCCGCCGCGAAGGCGTGGGTGCCGGGGCGCTGGTACCAGGGGAGGCGACGTGTCACGGGGTAGCCATCGTAGCCGCGTGGTGCATGATTGTCGCGTGGCCAAGCCAATGAGGTGAGCGAAGGAGAGACCATGGCCCTTGCGCATAACGACTGCCAGAGCAAGTGCGACTGGCGTCCCACCGGAGAGCGGTACCGCGACCAGCCCCTGTTCCGCTGCACCGGCTGTAAGTCCGAATGGGCGCCGACGGAGAAGTGGACCCCCAAGAACGTCGACGGACAGATCGCGCTGGAGGTCGCGGCAGCCCGGGCTGCCTGCCCGGCCTGATTGTGCGGGCATAGCGGAAGGGGTGGGGAAGAACCCCACCCCTTCCTTGATGCTGGGAGCGCCTGCAGGCGAACTCAGCATTCAGGGACGTTCGGCTGTCCGAACGGAATCCGCAGGTAGGCTCGGGAGACGTAGCCGGACTGGCCGTTGTAGTCGACCCAGGCCCACCAGTCGGAGGTGTAGGTGCCGCTGACCAGTTCGCCCCTGGACTGGCAATGGACCGGGACGGTCGCGCCGGGGGGAAGAACATCCAGCGCGGCGTTGCCGGTGCCGGCTCCAGTGCGGAGCGTCAGCAGGTCGGTGGTGGTGCCTTGGGCCAACCCGGGATCAGTCGGCGGGGTCGGCGCCGGCGCCCCGTTCGCGTACAGGTTGTAGACGTTGTACGCGTAGGCGATGCGGTTCTCGTCCATGCAGGTTCCGCAGCGCTCGAAGGCGTGGCTGAAGGCGATCGTGGCCTCTTCGATTGTGGACGCCGCCGTGACTTGGCCGTAGGCGTATCCCTCGGTGGTGCTGAACTCGTGCCAGATGAAGTCGAGTTGCACGTCAAGGGCCCACGGGTCGCGGCCCTGGGCGTTCGCGAACCCGACGAGAGCATCCCAGCGGTCGCCCTCAGACCACTGGGCGATGCCGCGGCCAGGGCCGCCGGGCTGCCAAGCGCCGGGGTTGATGGGGTCGCCGGACTCCTGGATGAGGTTGCCGACGATGCCCGCCGACTGTTCCTTTGTCAGCCCACGGCCGACGAAGTATTCGAACGCCAGTTGGTTGTTATCGGCTGCCTTGGCGGCTGGTGCGCCGAGGAGCCAGGATGCGCACAGGGTCGTAAAGGCGACCAGAATAGCCATGAAGCGATGGTGTTGCTTTTTCATTGCAGGTCCTTGTGGATGTGAAACAAGCTGTCTAGAAGCATCGCGGAAGTAAAAGGGAGCCGCGATCAATTGCGGAGCAAGCAAGGAATCGGGAAGGCCCTATGCGAGTGAAGAACTCCGAAACCAGGAGTTTGGCGTCGGGATCATCCTCGTCGCTCTTGGAGAACCCGTTGTGTTGGAAAGGCGAGACCGTCCAACACAACGGGGCAACTGTCCTAGTCGGCGATGTTGTTGTAACGGAAGGCGGCCTGAGCGAACGTGGATGCACCCCAGGTTCGGATCTTAGCTTGGGCGTAGTCAGGAGTTTCTTCCAGAGTGTAGAAATCGGTGTGGGAGTCGTCGACCCAGCCGTTGAAGATGACCACGTGACCGGCGGCCCCGGCCGTGCCGGGCCCGAGGTTGCCGACGATATCGCCCGGAACCATGGAGTTCGGGTCGATCTGAGTGAACCGTTCGGGCAACGTGACCGTGCTGAGGCTTTGATCTAGATGGAAGGCCATGGAGACGAAGCCTGAGCAGTCGGTGCGGTAGGAGCGGCCCTGAGGATCGGGCGCGGCACCGCCCATGTCGTACCAGATCGCCTGGTCAACCCAGGTTTGGGCGCGAGCCAGCACCTCGGCGCGGGTGATGGGGCCGTTGACCTCGGAGCCAGCGGGCGGCGGCTCTGGGGCGTCGGCGGTGCATTCCGCAACGTCGGGCTGGCCGTAGGGAATCCGGAGGTAGGCGCGGGAAACGTAGCCAGTTTGGCCGTTGTAATCGACGCGAGCCCACCAATCGGAGGTGTAGGTTCCGCTGATCAACTCGCCTTGAGTCTGGCACTGCACTTCGACGTTGGTGCCGAAGGGCAGGTAGTCCAGTGCGGCATTGCTGGTTCCGGCTCCGGATCGCAGGGTTAACAGGTCGGTGGTGATGCCGATTGCGAGTCCATCGGCCTGAGCCGGTGAGGCCCCTCCCAGCCATGCCCCGGAAACCGTCGCGATTGCAAGTGCGGCGGCAGCGATTCGACTCCTGTGTCTGGCCATTGCATATCCTTACTCGATTGTTGTTAAGGGACTTACCTTGTCCCAGTTGTTCAACGTCCGGAACGTCGTCGGTCATATTAGGCCAGCGATCATCTGGTGCGCCAGGCCGGTCTGAGGTTTCCATGGGGGAATCACAGGAACCGTAAAGGTTTGCGGTAGAGAATATTGCTCTGACTAGGCGTTTTACTTAGGGCTGGCCGTTTGGCCAGGTTGGCGCCTGAGAATGTTCGAAAGTTGATTCTGGGGTTGCTGTCCCCAGGGCGATGGGCCTCGGGCAGATGGGGTGCGGTGGCCCTGCTGGCCGTGGTTGTGTTCCGAGGTGGGCGTCTGCTAGCATTTCGCTCCGCGTCCACTTAGGTGTGGAGTGTGAGTCCGGGTGGCGGAATGGTAGACGCGCTAGCTTGAGGTGCTAGTGCCCGATACAGGGCGTGGAGGTTCAAGTCCTCTCTCGGACACAACCAGAAGCCCCGTCTGATGCGTCAGGCGGGGCTTCTGGTTTTTCTGGGCGAGCCGACCGAGCTAGGAAACTGGGCGGCCAGAAGCCGCCCGAAGGTCGCTTCGGTGACGACGACATGGATGCGGCAGGGCGTGCACGAATCGCCGGGCTGGGTGAGCCCGCCCCGCAAAACCCCTAGCCGCACAACCCCTCGTTTACCCGAAACGGCGATTCGCGCCCGCCAGGGGGTGCGGCTGGGTAGGGGGTCGGGCGGAATCCGGTGGTAGCCTCGCGGTCGCAGTACGCGGGACGGCCCCAGCGGGCCGTAAGCCTTACTAGATATGGGGAAACCAAATGGCTGTTGAAGCTGCGCCAGCCGGCGCGACCAGCGGAGTGGGGGAGCGGGGCGCCGTCACCCTCATCATCCTTGGGGCCAGCGGCGACCTGACTGCCCGGCTCCTGCTGCCTGGCCTAGGCAGTTTGATGCGGCTCGAGGCCGACCGTGACCTCACCGTCATCGGCTCCGGCCGGAGCCCCCTGAACGACGACCAGTTTCGCGACGTCATCGATCAGGCCTTCACCCGCGTCCAGTGCCCCGAAGCCACCGCCGCGCGGGTCATGCGGAACTCCCGCTACATCCAGGCCGATCCCACCGACCCCAACGGCTTGCGCGCGCTGTTTGACGCGGCGCGCGGCACCGTGGTCGTCTACTTCGCGCTCCCGCCGGCCGTCACGATCCAGATCTGCCGTGTCCTAGAGACGATGGACCTACCCGAAGGTCTGCGCTTGGCGTTAGAGAAGCCATTCGGCGTTGACCGAACCTCCGCGATCATCCTCAACGAGCAACTACAGCGGGTCGTGCCGGAGGACCAGATCTACCGCGTCGACCACATCCTCGCGACCGCCACTGTCCTAAACCTAATCGGGCTGCGGTTTGCGAACCGGGCACTCCAGCTGATGTGGGACCGGCAGCAGATCGAGCGGGTCGAGATCGTCTACGACGAGGTCCTCGCCCTTGAAGGTCGCGCCGCCTACTACGACAAGTCCGGGGCGCTCCGCGACATGCTGCAAAGTCACCTGCTGCAGGT